>JAIDEM010000230.1 GCA_029054825.1 Prevotella sp.
GTTGCGGACGCACCACGGTACGTCCCTACACTGTAAGCGACACCCTGACAGAAGAAAACAAACAACCACAAAACCGTATAAAAATGGAAAAAGAAGAAATGACATTCCGCTACCAGATGCCGGCACAACTGCGCTTCTCCGACATCGACAAGTTCGGACATATCAACAATTCCGTGTACTTCTCGCTGTTCGACATGTGCAAGACCCGCTACTTCATCGATGTCTTCGGACAGCATGTGTTTGACAATCTCGGAATAGTCGTGGCACATGTCAATGCCGATTTCCTTGCCCCGATATTCTATCCTGACGAGATTGCCTTGCAGACAAAGATAACACATCTCGGTACAAAGAGCTTCACACTGCTGCAAAGGGCCATCAATACAAGGACAAAGGAGGTGAAATGCGAATGCACCACCGTGATGGTCTTCTTCGATACAGTACACAACCGTTCCATAGAAATGCCGGAATCCTTCAAGAGGAAGATTGCGGAATATGAGGGAGACAACAGTCTTCTGGAGAAACGAAGCTGATTTCGGAACAAAGTTTTTCCATCCTGGAACGGATATTTGCACATTCCTGAGCATGTCCTTACCTTTGCATAAGATAAGCTGCAACTCGGCTATTCCAAGTAAACTTGATTGCACTCGGTTTGCATTATCTTTACATAAGATTCATTTCGGGCAGCCGTATTGCCTGCCGTAACACACTAAATAAAAGGATATAAACATGGAAAACAGAACAGAACTCAACCGCAACCTGGCCCAGATGCTCAAGGGCGGTGTCATCATGGATGTTACAACACCGGAGCAGGCAAGGATTGCCGAGGCTGCCGGAGCATGTGCCGTCATGGCATTGGAACGCATTCCGGCAGACATACGTGCCGCAGGAGGCGTGAGCCGCATGAGCGACCCAAAGATGATAAAGGGCATACAGGAGGCTGTGACCATACCTGTGATGGCAAAATGCCGTATAGGCCACTTTGTTGAGGCACAGATACTTGAGGCTATAGAAATCGATTACATAGACGAGAGCGAGGTACTCTCTCCTGCCGATGATGTCTACCATATCGACAAGCGCAAGTTCAATGTACCTTTCGTCTGCGGAGCAAAGGACCTTGGCGAGGCGTTGCGACGCATCAACGAGGGCGCAACGATGATACGCACGAAGGGAGAGCCGGGCACAGGCGATGTGATACAGGCTGTCCGCCACATGCGTATGATGCAGAGCGAGATACGCCGCCTCGTATCCATGAGCGAGGACGAGCTGTATGAGGCTGCCAAGCAGTTGCGCGTGCCGTTTGACCTCGTGCAGTATGTACACGAGAACGGAAAACTCCCTGTTGTCAATTTTGCAGCTGGCGGTGTGGCTACTCCTGCCGATGCGGCCCTGATGATGCAGCTTGGAGCAGAAGGAGTGTTCGTGGGAAGCGGCATATTCAAGAGCGGTGACCCTGTAAAGCGTGCACAGGCCATCGTGAAGGCTGTCACAAACTATGACAACCCTAAGATAATCGCCGAACTGAGCGAGGATCTCGGCGAGGCGATGGTGGGCATCAACGAAAGCGAAATAGAACTGCTGATGGCAGAGAGAGGCAAGTAAGGTCATGAGAATAGCGATACTTGCATTGCAGGGAGCGTTTGCCGAGCATCAGCAGATGCTGCGAAGCATAGGCATAGACTCGTTCCTTGTAAGGAACATCGATGACTGGCAACAGGAGAAAGACGGTCTGATTATCCCAGGAGGCGAGAGCACTGCCATGATGCGGATAATACGTGATGAAGGACTTTTCTCACCTGTCAGGGACGCCATCGTCACCGGTCTTCCTGTCTTCGGTACATGTGCCGGACTTATAATGCTTGACAAGGAGCATCTCGACACAATGGATATCACCGTGAAGCGTAACGCCTACGGCCGCCAGCTTGGCAGTTTCCATACCGTACACGACATGAAAGGCATAGGGGAGATACCGATGACATTCATCCGCGCGCCATACATCACGGCGACAGGTGACGGCGTGGAGGTACTTGCAGAAGTCGACGGAAACATAGTCGCGGCACATCAGGACAACCAAATTGTCACGGCCTTCCATCCTGAACTCACCGACGACACGCGTGTACATGAGTTGTTCGTGAACTTGATAACACAATCCATCAAGTAACATTATATCCTTATAAGATAAAAGGATACACCAATAAAGCCAACAAGCCTAAACCTGGTCATGAGGAAATGTACCTGAAGTAAAGCCCCTCATAACCGGTTTGGGCTTGTTTCATTTTGCTTTGCACTCCCTCCTCCATCAAAATCTCTTCCTCTGTGAAAAACATAGGTTCTGTGTCGATACAGTCGTTATACCATCATTGGCGGTCTGTGAGCACATCGTCGGCAAGTCAACGGCAACTGGCTATAAAACAGACTTCTGGCGCGAATCGTCGGCAAGTATATTGTCACGGAAATCGGAAGGAAGATATCCTGTCTGACGCTTGAAGAATTTCACGAAATAAGAGGGGTCGTCATAGCCCATGCGGTAGGCTATCTCCTTCACCATGAGGTTGGAGAAACGCAGGAGACGCTTCGCCTCAAGTATCACACGGTCATTAATGAAGGCAAGTGGTGACTTGCTGGAGCATTCCGTCACGCTGTTCGTAAGAGTCTTCGACGATACGTTCAGGCGGTCGGCATAGTCCTTTACTGTATGCATGCGGTCATACTCCTGCTCCAGCGTCTTCCTGAATAGCAGGAAGAGGCGGTTGGAAGCTCGTGCCGTCTGTAAAGGCAGGGCGTCAGGGCGCATGCCATGGCGCTGGACATTGACAAGAAAGACCTTCACCAAGGCACGAAGGATCTCCATATGGCCGAAATCGTCGGCATGCCCCTGCTCTTCGCGCATGCTCTCTATGAGTCCGCATAGATGCTCCGCCACAGACGAATCGCTGATAAGAAAATACGGCGCGATATCAAAGGCGTTGAACATGTTGTATTTTATGAAGATATCCTCCTCGGCATTCTCATACTTGAGGAAATCGGTGCATAGTTTCAGGGAGATGCCCCGATGGCGTGTAATGCCGTCAAAATTGTGCACCTGCCCGGGAGAGAGGAAGAAAATGGAGTTTGGCTTTACCTCATAATCCTGAAAATCAACTGTATGCGTACCGTTACCTTCAAAGAACCACAGTATCTCGTAAAACGTATGCACATGCGGACGGCTGTTGGTCTGCATGTCTGTGTCAAGAAAATCCGGCATCATATCTATCACAAGACCGTCGCCGGAAGGTGTCTCGCACACCATATCATATATATCGCCAAGAGAAGCGTTTGCCATAATATTCGCTGTATTTGATTGTGCAAAGTTACTAAAAATACTCGAAAATGCCATCTATGACCGTGATAAATGAGAATATCATGAAAAAAAGCAGCAGCCATTCCCGAATTTACCATTTATTTTCCCGAATTGACTTTGCATATATAAAATAAAGTTGTAATTTTGCAGCAACAAAAAGAATATATATACAAAAACATTATTAACCAACTTAAACTTAGACATTATGACAAAGAAGTTCATTTGTTCCGTTTGTGGCTATATTCACGAAGGTACAGAAGCTCCAGAGCAGTGCCCATTGTGCAAAGCACCAGCATCAAAGTTCACAGAGGTAGACGAGACAGCTGAGGCTGAGTACGCGACAGTTCACAAGATCGGCGAGGCAAAGACATCTGGTGCCGACGAGGAGATGATTAAGGACCTCAACGCACACTTCAATGGCGAGTGCACAGAGGTTGGTATGTATCTTGCAATGTCACGTCAGGCAGACCGCGAGGGCTATCCTGAGATAGCTGAGGCTTTCAAGCGCTACGCCTTCGAAGAGGCTGAGCACGCTTCAAAGTTTGCTGAACTCCTCGGCGATGTAGTATGGGACACAAAGACAAATCTTGAGAAGCGCATGATGGCAGAGGCTGGCGCTTGCGAAGACAAGTTCCGTATCGCAAGGAACGCCAAGGCTGCTGGTCTTGACGCTATCCACGACACAGTACACGAGATGGCAAAGGACGAGGCACGCCACGGCGCTGGCTTCCGCGGCCTCTTCAACCGCTACTTCAAGTAAGATTCATATTTCAGCGCATAATACCTGCACTGAGACACAACAATCAGGAGGTACTCCAAGGACATCAACCCCGGAAGTCTGATAAAAGACTTTCGGGGTTGATACTTTTTTGGAGTCAGCAGAAAATCATTCACACCATTTTCTGCAGAGCCTATTTCTACGGCAGCAATAAGTTGCAATAGAGCCTACCATAAAAAACATGACATCACTCAATTAAAAAAAACTTATCGGCAAGCCGAACTATGATTTCGACTTGCCGATAATCAATCCGTATCTCAAGCTCTCGTATAGCGGATATATGCTGACAGAGCAATATAATACAGAAATATATTACTTCATCACTACAGGCTTGTACTTCGGAACGAGAGTCTTCATGACTACCCAACCGATAAGGTAAGCCACAGCGCAGATGCTGAAGATAATCATATAGCCTGCAGGCTTGCCCTCAAAGCCCATGAACTGGAATGCCGAGCCCTGTCCCTCTGCGTATACGAAGAGATGGCCTGATGCCCAGTTGATAAGCATAGAACCAATACCGCCAGCCATAGAGCCGATACCTGTAATAGTGGCGATGGCAGACTTAGGGAACATATCACCTACTGTAGAGAAGATATTTGCAGACCATGCCTGGTGACCTGCACCTACGAAACCGATGATGACTGCCGGCCACCATGCGCTGTACTGTCCCATAGGCTGTGCAAACAGTGCAAGCACAGGGAAGAAGGCGAAGATAAGCATTGCAAGCATACGGCCCTGATAAGGGTTCATACCCTTTCTCTCGACAAAGAGCTTTGGCAGGTAACCGCCGAACATAGAGAGAACGGTGACTATCGCATAAAGCGTGAATATCAAGGCGATGCCCATAGGGGAATCTGACTTATATCCGTACTGGTCTGAGAAATATGCAGGAGCCCAGAACAGGAAGAACCACCATACGCCGTCTGTCATAAACTTACCGAACGCGAAAGACCAAGTCTGCTTGTGGCTGAACGCCTCAAGATATCCCATCTGCTTCTCCTCTGTCTCAGTAACAGACGATGCGTTCTCTGCCTCGTCCTGATTGACATAGAGAAGTTCTGCCTCATTGACAAACTTTGACTTTGATGGCTTATCATAGACAAAAAGCCAGATGCCTGCCCATACAAATCCGATAGCACCGATGATGATGAATGCCATCTCCCATCCCATAGCCTTTGCAAGGAGTGGAATAGTTGCAGGAGCGGCAAGAGCGCCTACAGAAGCTCCAGAGTTGAATATTGATGTCGCGAAAGCGCGGTCTTTCTTTGGGAAATACTCGGCTGTAACCTTTATGGCTGCCGGGAAGTTTCCAGCCTCACCGAGAGCGAGTACACAACGGCATGCAAGGAAAGCATACATACTGACAGTAGCTATAGTCACTGCAAGGTCACCTGTTGCCTGTACAAGGTCGGCCTTGCTCTGGAGACCATGACCAAGCCATCCCTCTGTAAACACACCGCAACCGGCGTGAAGCACAGCACCGAGAGACCATATCGTGATTGCCCAGAAGTATCCCTTTTTAGTTCCCATCCAGTCAACGAACTTGCCAGCAAAGAGGTTTGCTACCGCATAGAAGATGGAGAAAACAGCTGTGATATTGCCGTAAATCTCGTCATTCCAATGGAACTCCGGTGAAATAAAGTCTTTCCATGTAAGAGAAAGTACCTGACGGTCCATGTAGTTGACCGTCGTTGCGAAGAAGAGCATCGCACACATAACCCAACGCCAGTTGGTCATCTTTGATGTTTGAATTTGACTCATTTGTGATTATTTAGTTATTTTTGATTATGTCGCGGTTTTTCAGTCGTTCAGATTGCGTTTGCGCACACATTTTATGCAAAATTAATGATTTAAATTAATAATCGCGAAATATGCGTACAGCAACAAGACATATTTTTATTTTTTTAACCAAATACGAATAGCATACCATATACAAAGGACATTTATCAACGTCATTCAGAGACTTTCCACCCACACAGATATGATAAACATCATGGCAAACAAAAGAATAGGGTGAAACGCCCTACTCTTCAAAGTATATGCGTTTCACCCTATTGCTCACACCAGTAAGCACTTCATACGGTATTGTGCCTATTACATCGGAAAGGACTGTGACTGGAAGATTCTCGCCGAATATCTCCACACTGTCACCCTCTTGGCAGTCGATATCCGTGACATCAATCATGGCAACGTCCATACATATATTGCCTACATAATCGGCTTTTTTCCCATTAACCATGCAATAGCAATGTCTGTTGCCAAGATGGCGGTCAAGACCGTCGGCATAACCGATAGGTATTGCGGCGATGATGCTGTCACGCTCAAGTATTGTCCGTCGGCTGTATCCTACAGAGTGTCCTGCCGGGACATGGCGCATCTGAAGGATTGTAGTTTTCAGCGTAGAAACAGTAGACAGCATGGAATTATCGCGCGGATTGATGCCGTAAAGGCCTAATCCGAGACGACACATATCCATCTGGCGTTCAGGGAAATGTTCTATGCCTGCCGAGTTGCATATATGTCTCAGTATCTTATGCTGGAACGCCGCCTGCAGTCTCTGGCTTCCTGCATCATAAAGAGCGAACTGCTCTGCCGAGAAAGCATCAAAGTCATCACTGTCCGAACCGACAAAGTGTGAGAAGACCGAACGCGGAATAATAGCTTTCTGCTGATGCAGGCGCTTTATGAGTTCGTCCATATCATGCTCTGGATGGAAACCGAGACGGCACATTCCTGTATCAAGCTTGATGTGCACAGGCCAATTTGTTACTCCTTCATGCTGTGCAGCATGCACAAGCGCATCAAGCATCCTGAAAGAATAGACCTCCGGTTCAAGATTATAGTCAAACATTGTCTTGAATGCAGACATCTCCGGATTCATAATCATGATATTGCATGTGATGCCAGCATTTCTCAGTGTCACGCCTTCGTCTGCAACGGCAACGGCAAGATAGTCCACACGATGGTCTTGCAGAGTCTTTGCCACCTCTACAGCACCTGCACCATAAGCATCTGCCTTTACCATACATACAAGTTTTGTCTCAGGACTCATGAATGAACGGTAGCGGTTGTAGTTCTCCACAACGGCATTGAGGTTCACCTCCAGCACCGTCTCATGGACCTTTTGCTCCAGCCGGTCGGTAATACGTTCAAACTCAAAGATACGGGCACCTTTTATGAGTATCACCTCATCATGCAGATTTCCAAATGTCTCTGACTTGAGAAACTCGTCTGTGGTATTGAAGAATGCACGGAGTATATCATTGCTTGCGCCACAAAGTACTGGTGCGAAACTATCCTTCAGCACCTTGCCTATACCGATGAACTTATCTACTCCCCTACTCTTTATCAGAGATAGAAGTTCCTCGGCAAGTTCCTTGTCTGACAAACCTGTCTGGTAGATGTCTGACAAGATAAGCGTACGGCTACGTCCCTTGCTGTCAGGACGACGCGACATGAAATCAAGAGCAATGTCCAGTGACTTCACGTCGTTGTTATACGAGTCGTTTATCAGTATACATCCGCGCTGTCCCTGCTTCACTTCAAGGCGCATGGCTATAGCTTCCAGCTGCGGCATCCGTTCTGCCAAAGTCTTCTGTGACATGCCGAGATAAAGGCATACGGCAGCACACGTTATGGAATTTTCTATTCCGCCTTCGTTGATTTTCCTTATGCAATATTCCCCGGCAGAACCATCATAAACATACGAGATTCTGGTCTCATGCCTTACATCATCTGTCTCTACCTTATTAATATATAAGGGAGCATTCTGGTTTTCCATGGACCAGCCGAGGCGTATGCCTTTGAAACCGTTCTTGCGCATACAATGTGAGACGGTCTCATCGTCGGCGTTGTATATCACAACCTCAGCATCCTTGATAAGCCCGAGTTTCTCCTCGCATTTCTCAGTCAAGGAGCGGAAGTTCTCCTGATGTGCCTGCCCGATATTTGTAAGTACGGCAATCGTCGGCTGTATTATTTCCTGCAAGGCCTGCATCTCACCTACCTGACTGATACCTGCCTCGAATATTCCAAGTTCCGTCTGGCTGTTTATCATCCATACAGACTGAGGCACACCTATCTGTGAATTGTATGAACGAGGAGAGCGTGTGATACGCTTGTCCTTGAACAACAGCTGATAGAGCCATTCCTTTACCGTTGTCTTGCCGTTAGAGCCGGTGATTCCTATCACAGGGATATCATATTCCTCCCTGTGCCTCTCGGCAAGCCTCTGCAGAGCCTCAACGGTATCTGGCACTACGAGATAGTTCGTGTTTCCACAATCGGCAGGAATATCATAATCCCTGTTGACCACGAAGTTCCGTACTCCCCTGTTACACAAGTCCTGGATATATTTGTGCCCGTCACTCCTCTGTGTCTTTATAGCAAAGAACAATGTCTCCTCTGGAAATGAGAGTGAACGTGAGTCGGTCAGCACAAAACCAATATTTGTCTCCGCTGTACCGTATCTGTGCGCCCCTATCAGGGTCGTTATCTGAGAAATTGCATACATTATGATCTACTTACTTGAAGTCCTGTCTCACTTATCGTCATATCGACAAAACGCGCATTCTTATTCTGCGGATTCTGTTGCAAGCGTTGCTTTATAAGTGCCGCAGCCTCCGGATCTTTCGCCACCATATACAGGTAACCGCCACCGCCAGCTCCAGGGAGCTTGTATCCGAGGCATAGCTCATCCACCATATCCGTCAACACGCGTACACCGTCAGGATTCGTTCCAGCATCAATCATCTGGTTCTGTTGCCATGTTTTTGCAACAAGTTGTCCCATGAGATTGAAATTACCGGCCTGAATAGCTTCATACATGTCATTGGCATGCTGTTTCATTCCACGCAACAGGCGAAGTTCCTCACCGTGGTTCAGGAACATCCTCCGCACTATCTCCGCAAGGAGAGTCTTCGCCGTACGTGTAATGCCTGTATAATATAGCAGATGGCAAGCCTTGTACTCTGGCTGTGTGAATATCGTCGTTGGCATCCAGCGCACCTGCGGATTCTGCCCGAAACCACGCTCTGTGGTAAGGAGTTTAGCACCGTGGAGTATGCCTCCGAACTGATCCTGCCATCCTCCTCCCGTTGTCAGCAACTGCTCCAGCACGAGTGTCCTTCGCCCTATTTCATTCTTGTCCCAGTTAAGTCCGCAGAAATCATTCAGCGCACCGAGTACCGTGGATGCCAATACACTGCTCGTACCAAGTCCACTGCCAGCAGGGATAGCAGAGAGCAATGTCACCTCTATGCCACATCCGAAATCATCAAGTTGCTGTTCAAGTGAGGCATAGGTCTCGGTGGAGAAGCCAGGCTGGAAACCGCACAGCACGAGGGCTGCCTTAGGGATGGAGAAAGGACTGCCTACACGATGGAAATCCTTCAGTCCCTCGTATGTGGTTATCGTCTCCGAAGCTCCCAGATCGATGCTCCTCATCACGATATGCTTCTCCTTACAAGGACGTACATACGCCTGAATAGGCTGCTGTCCGTTAAGGTCTATGGCGATATTCACCACGGCACCACCTTCCATCAGACAATAAGGAGGAGTGTCTGTCCATCCTCCGGCGAGGTCTATGCGTACAGGAGAGCGTCCCCATACTATCTGGTCACCGTATACAGACATTCTCGGCGACTGCCTCTCTACGAGCATCGGCTCTGTCAAGCCCTGCTGCAATAACCTGAAAGCCTGTGCATCCCAGTCCTTCGCCTTATTCAAAAGCATATCCTGCCCGACTGTTGCACAATTTGCCTTCAACCTTTCCACTTCCGAACGGAACATTGCGTCATGGATACGTGTGAGCAAAGGATTCTCTTCCCCAATATCTTTTGGCAAAGGGATACTGCGGTCTGCAAACTCACGTGCGGCATCGTACAAATTGACCTGATAGAATACAGAATGTTCATGATTCTCCGCAATGGCAGACCAGTTGCGTGCTCTCAGCATCTTCCTCTGATCTGCAAGCCTAAGAAGATTTGCCGTGGCAGAGATACATTCTGCACTGACCTTCTTTACAGATTCAAACAGAGTCTTGCCTTCATCTGAAATGCCAAGCATAAAGCGGAGTACCTTACCCATATCGTCAATATTGTCGACTATCGGAAACAGAGGTTCCTGCTGCATCTTTCCAGCAAATTTGTCCCTGTATCCGTATGGACGCACTGTCCATTCTTTATCGCCCATAGGCACAATGTCGACACACTGCTCTGGCGCAAGACTTATCTCCCAGTCATTTTCCGGGACACCAGTAATGACATTGCAATTTGTCAAAGTCCATTTCGCTCCGACGACAGAGTTCTCTATCCATACATTCGTATTGTTCTCATGCAGTTTCACCCTTATATCGGCATTCTGCACGAACATTGACGGATGGGGCTTCCTGTCACGGTGCATGATTTCACGCTGGTCTACAACGATATTCTGCACGGCTAATGTTGACGACAGGAGTTCCGGAGTAGTGCCATAATGATAAAATTCTCCTCCTGGTAAAGGAAGGATTGCCACAGAAAGTTTTCCGACCTCATCATCCGGTTCTGAAGGATTTGCACCTAAAGCACATCCAAACTCACTGTACAAGTCATACTCCCGAATATTAAACTCTCCGTCCTTGGCATCATCCTTGCGGCTCTTTGCCTTCAATACATCGACTGCCCTGTCAGAAAGTATCCAGATACCTATATCAACAAGCGTGTAATGGTCTTTCTGCACATCGTGGAGAGTCTGTATTGACGGCTTCTGAAGCATGTATTTCAACACATTTGGCGTATTTCTGTCTGACACAAACACACCATGGTCCTTCGCTATATCATCATTAAGCCACAAGCCGTAACACACGACATCTGCCTCTGGAATTTCCTGTTA
>JAIDEM010000231.1 GCA_029054825.1 Prevotella sp.
TTAAACATTATCTCATAGAAAGAGTTCGGTATTGTACCGGACTCTTTCCTTTTAACCTGGATTTGATTCTTTTATTGAATTATATCGATAATTTAAGGTGAAAATATTTACAACTCCATAGGTATGGAGTACAAGAATATGGTGGTTCTTATGTGGAACACAAATATTTCAAGCGTAAAGGAATCAGATTACGAAGAATGGTTTGATGGGCTATGCACATTCCGTGAGAAGTTCTTTAATTGGAGTGTATGGGATTACGAACAAGTGGGCTATGGAGACCGCTTCGTATTGGTGCGTGTAGGAGACGAGAAAGCTGGTATCGTGATGGAAGGCCTTGTATCATCAGATTGCTATGACGGTGATGATTGGGCTGGCTCGGGTCGGAAGAGATATTATGTCAATTTGGTTCCCATGATGGCTTTTAACCCGAGCAAGATGCCATATACCCAGGCTATCGCTGTTGCAGGATAGTATCTCGGATTTTGACTGGAGTGGAGGTCATAGCGGACGAGTCTTGACTGATCGACAATCCTAGGCCTTGGACAAATTGCTCAATAGATTCAAAGAATCGGAAAATTCAAAGGATATTACCAAAGTGCGCAGCCGGGACTACAATCATCCCGGCATCCTGAATCCATCCGACAAAGAAGAAACGAAACTTTTTCCCAATGACAGCCCTCAGCCTTTCATTGAGTCATTAATCATGCAGAGTATAGGAATTCCGGCAAAGAAGATTGAGAACGACTGGGAAAGCATCAAAACGTATGGGTTCGCGGCCATGAGGCGTTGTTGCGCGCTGTAGCATGGATGGCATTCCCTATCCGCACGAAGCTGCCATATTATGGAGCACTCTGCCTTAAGTTGTCAAGACAATATTGGGGAAAGTGCAACGAATACATTAATGCCGCATACGCAAAAGAAGCCGCTGTTTTTTTTTGACTGACCCACAACTGAGGCATACCGCTGTAATGACGTGGCTGGGCGAAAGTCTTCGCTCTCATCAGAACTGGGGCACCGGATTGGCAGTTGACCCCATGGTTCGCAACAAAGTCAGTGGGCTCGATACTCTTTCAGAATTTTTGGGCGATGACGTTTTGAAAAGAGATTCAATGCTTCATGATTATTATGTGAGAAGAATTGAAGTAAACACGAAAACGATTATATCGATGTCGATATAAGTTTTGATGCAGAAGGTACAGAAGAGGAGATCATTACGTTCCATATAACAGGGTCTATAGAAGCAAAAGTGAATTTCAACACCGACAGTTTTCTATATATTGATGGAGCGTAAATTGGTCTATGGGGAAGAGATGATGTACAACTTTAGATTTTGACGGCTATGACCTGCAAATCCGCGGCAGCCATATCGACATCCGACTAAAGACTCTCCGGTAATAAAACCAGAATATTCATTCTCCTTATAGAAGAGGTCTTACACTTTCTTGCGGAAAAGATGAATATTCCGGAGGATGATTTTATGACATGAAATTTGGACAAACAAACTCCAGATTTAGGGTCAAAAAAAATGCATTTTGGACAAACAAACCGCGACATCTGAGGTCAGAAAACAACATGGGACAAACAAATTTTCACTTGCTTATCCCATGTATATCAATTAGTTGTACTCTAGATTTGATTTAATACTCCTCTTCGTTGAAGAACATACTCAATACTGGTAACCAATGTCTTGTCAAATTTTGGCAAAGAAAACCACAGTGTCTGACAGCTTAAAATCGAATAGGCAAAGAATATTCTGGTGCATGGTCAAGAGACGCGGATAAGTTTGCCATTCAACTTATCCGCATCTCTCTACTTCTTATACCTTCTTGACGTAAAGGTATTTCGGATAGCGGCCGAGGACGCAGAGGGTCACAGGACATACCCAGATGCGGCGCATGCGGAAGCCGACAAAGTCGGTGGCGTCGTAGTGCGAACCGCCGGTGAGCGACTTGTCGAGCTGGCGCAACTCAGTGTGTCCCTCCACCTGCAGCGGTGTCTCGGATGGAACGACATGGATTGTCACGCTGTGGCGGCCATCGGTGTCGAGGAAGGAGAGAAGGTCATCGGCACCGGCCACCATCTCGAGGTTGGCGCGGTTGCCGTCCCACGGCATGTCGATATACCAGCGGTCGTCGGGGTCCTGCACGAAGGTAAGTGTGTATTCTCCCCGGCCGTTGCTGAGGATACCTTTTACAAAGTGATGAATTGCGCGGAAGTTGTTGATGAAATCTACCATTTTCTTATCTATTTTTTTTAAGTTTAACTATGTTAAGGAACGCGGTCTAAGACATTTTATCAAGTTCATCGCTCCTCGGAATAGCAGTATGCCAATCTTGTCAAATAGTCCTATATTTGTTCTTGAAAATAATTTAAGCAAAAATCATGCCACACTCAAATTCGCGATAACGTGTCACTGTAATAATATACCATTGAGCCAATATGATGAACAATCGATTATTCTATTATTCCCCGGTCAATACTCACAAACCTCTGAGGACTGTCGGAAGCGCAAACGTGGATGACAGGGACGACCGTGTCTGGCAGGTGCTCGCGAAGGAGCTCTTCGGAAAGGTCTTCGCAGACAGGGGATACATCAAGCAGGGACTCTTCGACAGTCTCTTCGCCGACGGCATACACCTTGTACACGGACTGAGAGCCAACATGAAGAACAGGCTCATGTCCATGTGGGACAGGCTCATGCTCAGGAAAAGGTGCATCATCGAGTGCATCAACGACCTGCTCAAGAACAAGGGCAACATCGTGCACTCAAGGCACAGGGCAATGCACAACTTCATCATGAACATCTGCGGGGCGCTCACGGCATACTGGTTCTTCGACAACAAGCCGTAGGCTCTGCCCGTGCATGTCGAGAAGTCAAGGCAACTGGAATTGTTCTAAAATTAGCCCGAACTCGCGTATAGTTGAAGCATGGATGTCTCTCCGTCTCTCCACATATGTAAGGACTTAAGCATGGTGCATCCACCATGCGTGAAACGCATATTCCAGACTCGCATCGATTATAATTGTACTTACCGATTGACTCTATAAAACAAAAAAGATTTCCTGTCAAATCATAAAAACTCTTGCTCATTTATTTTCCCCATTAAGTTCATTCTTATCTTGACACTCTACGATACATGAAAGCTATATGTTTCGTGCAGATACAGAAAAACGGGTTGACTATCGCATACACGATAATCAACCCGTTATAAATCTGGTATATAATCCTCCTATGGAAGGCTTAATACTCTTCCTCGTCCCAAAGGAAATCATCCTTCTGCGGATAATCCGGCCAAAGGTCTTCAATGGTATCATACACATCACCCTCGTCCTCTATCTCCTCAAGGTTTTCAATGACCTCCAAAGGCAATCCTGTACGTGTGGCATAGTCAAGGAGCTCCTCCTTGGTTGCCGGCCATGGCGCGTCTTCCAGTTTTGACGCAAGTTCAAGTGTCCAATACATATCTTATATATTTGTTAGGTTTGACAATAATTCGCTTGCATGGACTCAGCAGGTTATTCCCATGTGGCCATCCATATAAGCATGTCTGCAATGACATATTGCCTATGCTTCTGCAAGTTTTGCGCGCAAAAATACTATTATTATTCGAGATGTGCAAACATTGTCACATTTTTTTTCAAAAAAAGTTCAGTTTGTAGTGCTGTTTGTATATTTCCCTGTCAAGAAAGCATATCCCGATGTCATACAGGTCAAAAGTCACTCCTATACGCTCGTCATTCTTTATCCTCTCCCATGAGGCTTTTGCCGCCTCGTCGGCATTAATCCCTTCTATGACGACAACTCCATTCACACCTACATTCTCTATCGACGTAGAAAGGCGCTTGTCATCGTCATGCACATCTACCTGCTCCAACTTGGCAGGATATACGAAATTACTTATCCTCAGAAGCAGTTTCCTGTATTTCCTCTCTCTCCCCGTGCTATATTCTCTGTCTATATCTTCATAAGCATAATAGGGCAGATGTTCTCCGATTACTTCCGTCACGAACCTATATGCCCAAGGCGACTGTATGCCGAAGCCACGGGACTTGCCTATCCTGCTTATATATTCCTTGATATTCATTTTATTTCTTATTTTCTCAAAGCAAGGCCATAGAGCCTAAACAAGGCAGCAAGCCTTTGCCTGTCAGGTCTACTGCTCCACACACCTCTGTGGATCTATACCAAAGGATATTCTAAATGATGTGATTGGAATACATCATCATATCCTTTGGATATTTAGCCCATTCACTAATCGGTTCTCCTACTGTCGCTATTATACTATATATTTCAATAATTTCCCAGACTTAATCTATATGAAGCGGTAAAAACAGCAATGATGACAGGCAATCAGTGCATCTATTGTCAGCAGACCAAGTACAAGAAAGAGTACTGCTACTATTTCTTTCCTCTTGCCCATAGTCTTGTTCATAAATGATACAAAAGTAGAGAACATTAAAAGAACAATGCTGCTATAGGCCCTGATATTACAAATCTCGGGCTGCATACTGCGCACATTGGGCTTCTACACCGTCACTGACTGCAGATAGAAGTGCTGTCCAAACGGATAAGACAACACCCAGGAATCACAAGCCTCTGCCGTGGACATCGGCTAATGCCATCATGATGCAGATCCATATCACAGCTATCACATTCCGCATGCTGGCAATAGCAGCAGACGCACACCGCTGTACGGCAAACTGCATGGTATCCTCCAGGCATTACAACTGGATATACAAGCTTTTCTGCATCCGCACTCCATTATGTGCGTTTCACGCACGGCGGACGCACCACGGTACGTCCCTGGCCCATGACGGGATTATCCATACAATGGCACTTCCCGTCTGCATATCATATTGCGTGAGCCCCAGGGATGTGCCCACGTGCGACGCCAAA
This sequence comes from Prevotella sp., assembly GCA_029054825.1. GTDB lineage: Bacteria > Bacteroidota > Bacteroidia > Bacteroidales > Bacteroidaceae > Prevotella. Next base: position 4,898 of record JAIDEM010000231.1, read on the forward strand.
GGCATGCAGGGAGGTGTGCCGCGCCGTTGCCGGAGGCGGCCGGCATACGCATGTACACGGCATTCCAGCAAGCAGGACACAACCTGGACATATCCCGCAACGGAGTGGAAAGCCGCTATGCATGCCGCCAGGCATGTCCACCGCCACTGCTGCTGACATCCATCATGATATCCTGGCCATTCAGTGGCTAAGCAATCGGCAACCAGCATCCGGTTGCCTGTCCGTCTAATACCGCTCTGCATGC
>JAIDEM010000232.1 GCA_029054825.1 Prevotella sp.
TTTATTTTTTATAAACTACAACACTATTTTATCTATTATTATTGCTACTCTACTTTTTACGTCCTGCTTTGGCTTCAAGTTGGTCTTGTAATCTCAATGTTTCCTCCTTGACACGCTCTTTCGACCAACTATATTTGTCGTTGAAGTGTATCGTGTCAAAGCCAAACACCCACCAGTCTGAAGGTATCTCCTCTGCATCGGAGATAAACTCAATGTCGTTCATTAACATAAAACTTGACATATATGCCGAGGCTGTTAAGCCGCCATGCACATCTATGTCGTAAAGAAGTACACTATCTTTGCCATGCAACGGGTGTCCAGGAGGAACGGCAACATACCCGTTTGCCTCTCCACATGACATTTCTTCTGCAAATTCTTTGTTGGCTGTGCTGTTTATAAATGCAATTGTCTTCATGTTATTACGTTTTCAGATTTATAAATATCCGTTATATCTTTACAGTTCCCCTTCCTCCATCTCCCTGACCCTTGTCTCCAATTGCCGGATGATACTGTCTATCGTCATGCCCCCATGGTCCATGCCGATTTCTTTCAGTACGGCCACCTGCGCTTTCATGCGGATGTATTCGCCGTTTGTATTCATATTGCCAATTTCATTTCCTTACAGTTCCCCAGCCTTGAAGCCCAGCACCCTGGCAGTGCTTATGAAGTCGTTGAACCTCTCCTTGCTGATGGTCACGGCATTTCCGCCGGACTTGAACTCCTGTGTACTCTCGTCATAATGGAAATACGCCTTCGAGCCGTTTATCTCCATGTAATATGTCTTACTGCTTTCTTCCATTTTTATAAAATCACATTTCATTTTACTGCTGTTTCACTCTTATCCATTTTTCCCTCTCTGTTTCATCCTGTCATAAGCCGCCCTCACTTCCCTGTACAGCTGCTCCTGCTTCTTTGTGAACGGCATGAAGCTGTGGTTAAGCCAGCGACAGATGTAATACTGCTTGTCGTCTGAATAGTCCTTGTCGTCAGATTTGATTACCCAGTTAATAGTCCCCCTGCTCTCCGCCTTATCCTTCGCCATTATGAAAGCGTCTATCAGCTTCGGCATTTTCATAAGTGAGACATAGTTGTGTGTAAAATTAGCCTTTGGGCAGACTATGCAGCCTACACGCTTAGAGGCTTTATATTCTGGATTTATAGGGAGGTCGTGCGCCTTGATATAGTCCCAGACATTAGCGTCTGTCCAGTCTATAATCGGTTTAAGCTGGATTACTCCCGTCGTTCCTGTACTTTGACAATGCTCTTCAAAATACTCATCGAACAAAGCCTTGTGGCGTTTCATCGTAGTCTTATTTTTTGCTTCAAAGGCTGTTCTCTTTCTCCGTTTCGCACTCTCCGCTTTTCTTACACCGACAATAGAACACTCATCCACGTATTTCGGATTGTGCTTGTAGTCCATGCAACAATATGCAGATTGCACCGTCGGGAGGAATCCGTTGTGATTGACACAGATGTTTTGAATAAATCCAAATGGATGGTCGTGCCGCCAAATTACTTCAGGGTAATGCTCACGGATAAAGCGGAGCGTTGTGTTGCTCTCGAACGAATGGTTGAAGAA
>JAIDEM010000233.1 GCA_029054825.1 Prevotella sp.
CTCGAATAGCATAATACGTTGCATGCTGACACTCAACACCGAAATCTTATGAAGAGAATACTCTACATACCCTTGCTCTTCACCATCTTCATGTCTTGCCAAGGCGAGAAAGAACACACGGCTGCCGCCATCTACGACAAGGATTCCGTATCCATGATGACGAGTTTCGGCGTAAATACCTTGATTTCCGACTCTGGAATCATGAAATACAGAATTGTGGCTGAAGAATGGGAGGTGAACACTGTAAGGCATCCTTCGCGGTGGATTTTCTACAAAGGACTGTTCATGGAGCAGTTTGACGAGAAATTCCAGATACAGGCTTTCGTGCAGTGTGATACAGCATACTACTTTGACCAGAATCGTCTGTGGGAGCTGCGCGGAAGGGTGCGCATACGTACTGCCGACGGTCTGCGCTTCTCCAGCGAGGAACTGTTCTGGAATCAGGTGAGCCATGAGTTCTACAGCCACATGCTCTCCAAGGTCGTCACTCCCGAACGCACCATGCAGGGCACATATTTCCGCAGTAATGAGAATATGACGAGATATATGGTAAGCAACTCAAAGGGTTCTTTCGAGAGTGCCGACATGGGCATAGGCGTAGAAGAGACACCTGCAAACTCCGGGGACGCTCCTGCTGATACAGCACAACAGCCGAAACGCACCCAGACAGTACCTACAAAGAGAACCATGACACAACAGCCTTGATGGTCATCACTGCTTGACAATTACTTTTCTATCACTTTCCTAATATATTAAGGTGTACACAACTCTTATCATCGCAATATTGTTCATCATGCTATGCTCTGCATTCTTCTCGGGAATGGAGATAGCCTTTGTCTCCTCCAACAGGATGCTGCTCGAGATGGACAAGGAGCGCGATGCCATAACAAGCAAGCCTTTAGAGATATTCTACAAGCATCCGAACAATTTCGTATCGACAATGCTCGTCGGCAACAATATCGCCCTCGTGCTGTACGGAATACTTTTCGCGAAGCTGTTTGACACGACACTTTTTGCCGGCTTCGAGCCGGAAATGAGGGTATTCCTCGACACGATACTGTCTACCCTCATAGTACTTTTCACGGGAGAGTTCCTGCCGAAGACAATATTCAAGAGCAACCCGAACTACCTGCTGAAGTTCTTCGCCTACCCTGCCCTGTTCTTCTATATCGTACTGTGGCCAATATCGCGGTTTTCCACGATGCTCAGCCATATATGCCTACGCATCGCTGGCGTCAAGATGGACAACGGACAGCAAGACGACGCCTTCACAAGAGTAGACCTTGACCACCTCGTGCAGTCTTCCATAGACCATGTCGACAACCAGGAAAAGCTGGAGACGGAGGTCGAACTGTTTCAGAATGTCCTTGACTTCTCCGACACGAAGGTAAGGGACTGCATGGTGCCGCGTACGGAGGTAACGGCTGTGGACGTAGACTGTACGCAGGAAGAACTGATGCAAAAGTTCATAGAAAGCGGCAAGTCGAAGATAATTGTCTACCACGAGGACATTGACCACATCGTTGGTTACATACATTCCTCCGAGATGTTCCGCGCCCCTTCAGAATGGAGGAAGCATCTGCGCGAGATGCCTTTCGTCCCCGAGACCATGGCGGCGAAGAAGATGATGCAGATGTTCCTGCAGCAGAAGAAGAGCATCGGCATTGTCGTTGACGAGTTCGGAGGCACCTCGGGCATAGTCTGTCTTGAGGACATCGTGGAGGAGATATTCGGAGAGATAGAGGATGAGCACGACAACTCGAAATATATCGCGAAACAGATTTCCGAGAACGAATACATCCTTTCCGCACGCCTGGAGATAGGAAAGGTCAACGAGATGTTCCAGCTGGATCTGCCGGAGAGCGACGACTACATGACCATCGGCGGACTCATCCTGCACGAATACCAGAATTTCCCGAAACTCAACGAGATTGTAGACATATATCCCTACTCGTTCAAGATTGTCAAGAGCACAATGACAAAGATAGAACTTGTACGCGTAAAGGTGGAAGACAGGTCTAAAGAGCGGTAACATAAAGCCTGTTTCTGTCAAGAGCTGCCAAATAAGAGGGATTTGGGTTAAGAAATCCTAATTATTGACTGTATTTATTACATACTTACGCAAAATTGTGTAATTTTGCATCGTTTTATTGGCCGATATAGCTCAGTTGGTAGAGCAACGCATTCGTAATGCGTGGGTCACGAGTTCGAGTCTCGTTATCGGCTCCAGATAAAAAAGCCTAAACTAAAATGAAAATCTCACACATTGAGCATCTGGGCATAGCTGTCCAGAGCATTGAAGAAGCACTTCCTTATTTTACAGACGTTCTCGGACTGGAGTGCTATGCCACAGAGGTCGTTGAAGACCAGAAGGTAAAGACTGCGTTCCTCCGTTGCGGCGAGGTGAAACTTGAGCTTCTTGAGCCGACATCTCCAGAGTCAACAATACAGAAATGGCTCGACAAAGGCAATAAGGGCGTACACCATGTAGCGTTCTGCATAGAGGACGGCGTTGCCAACGCACTTGCAGAATGTGACGAAAAGGGGCTCCGCCTCATAGATAAGGCTCCGCGTCCGGGCGCAGAGAAGCTGAATATCGCGTTCCTGCATCCGAAGTCCACTTGCGGAATCCTCACAGAGCTCTGCGAGCACTAAGAAACAGAAACAGCCGTTTCCGGCATTTGTGCCTGGGGACGGCATATTCTGTCTATATGGGGTATCATATATTACCTCTTCTTCCGCCGTGACATAGTAAGAGAGCATTTTGCCATCCCCGTCCGGCTTAACGAAAAATGTTATTCATTTTACTTATAAATAAACATTCAAACAATGTCAGTACAAGTAGAAAAAATCAAGGCGCTGATAGAGAAGCGTGAGAAAGCACGCCTCGGCGGTGGCGAGAAAGCCATCGACAAGCAGCATCAGCGTGGAAAATATACGGCTCGCGAGCGTATCGACATGCTCCTCGACGACGGGTCTTTTGAAGAATATGATATGTTCAAGCTCCACCGTTGCACCAACTTCGGCATGGAGAAGAAGCAGTTCCTCGGCGACGGCGTCGTTGTAGGTTCTGGAACAATCGACGGCAGACTCGTATATGTCTTTGCACAGGACTTCACCGTAAACGGCGGTTCGCTCTCTGAAACCATGGCACAGAAGATCTGCAAGGTCATGGATATGGCTATGAAGATGGGAGCACCATGTATCGGCATAAACGACTCTGGCGGCGCACGTATCCAGGAAGGCATCAATGCCCTTGCTGGATATGCAGAGATATTCCAGCGCAACATCGAGGCTTCCGGTGTGATTCCTCAGATTTCAGGAATCTTCGGCCCTTGCGCCGGCGGTGCAGTGTATTCTCCTGCCCTCACAGACTTCACTCTGATGATGGAGAACACGTCATATATGTTCCTTACTGGACCAGCCGTAGTGAAGAGCGTGACAGGAGAGAACGTGGACGCCGAGCATCTTGGCGGTGCCAGCATACACTCCACAAAGTCCGGTGTGACACACTTTACGGCAAAGACAGAGGAAGAGGCTCTTGCCATGATCAAGCAGCTCCTCAGCTACCTGCCTTCAAACAATATGGAGGAAGCCCCACGTGTAGAGTGCAACGACCCTGTAGACCGTATGGAAGATACCCTCAACGAGATAATCCCGGAGAACCCCAACGAGGCATACGACATGTAC
>JAIDEM010000234.1 GCA_029054825.1 Prevotella sp.
ATATATGAATATAGCAGTGATTCTTGCCGGCGGCAGCGGCTCACGTGTCGGCGGCGGCAGGCCAAAGCAGTTCATCTCCGTGGCCGGGAAAATGATTATAGAGCATACCGTCGAGGCGTTCCATCGTAACGCGCGCATAGACGAGATTGCCATCGTCTCCCGCGAGGACTGGCTTGAGGAGGTGAGCGCCATGGTATCCCGCAACGGATACACGAAGGTAAGGCATATCCTCCGCGGCGGCAAGGAGCGTTACCATTCGTCGCTCGCAGCCATCGAAGCCTGCCGTGACGACAATGACCGGCTGCTCATACACGACTGCGCACGCCCGTTGGTGTCGCAGCGCATCATCAACGACTGTCTTGACGCCCTTGACAGATACGAGGCTGTCGATGTGGCAGTCCCAGCCACAGACACCATCATAGAGACAGACGCCGACGGCCGTATCTGCCGCATACCGCCACGCTCCGCGCTCCGCAACGTGCAGACTCCGCAGGGTTTCCGCCGCGGAACGATACGCCGCGCCTTCGACCTCGCCCTGCAGGACCCGGCATTCATGCCTACCGACGACTGCTCCGTGGTATTCCGCTATCTGCCCGAGACACCGATATTCGTCGTCGAGGGCGACCCGATGAATATCAAGGTGACATACAGCGAAGACCTGAAGACCGTCGAGGAGCATATCCTCCGCAGAGAGGAGTGACAGGGACGGGAAAACAGAAGGTGACCTTTCATCACATAAAGCGTGACCTTTCACCATGCAAAAGGTTACCTTTCACCAACTAAAAGGTCACCTTTCGCAAGCATTTACACAACCACCTGTAAGACAAATAGTTACAAAAGAGTAAAAAAAACGGATACGGCAGACACATGAAGACATGCACATCGCATAAAATAACGAAATGAACACAGCAATAATAATAGCAGGAGGCTCAGGCAACAGGATGGGGCAGGATATCCCCAAACAGTTTATCAACGTCTACGACAAGCCCGTGCTCATCTACACCCTCGAGGGCTTCCAGCGCCATCCGGACATCGACGCGATAGGCGTGGTGTGCATAAGCGGTTGGGAGAAAGTGGTCGAGGCATACGCCAACCAGTTCAACATCACCAAGCTGCAATGGATAGTCCCCGGCGGGAACAGCGCGCAGGAGAGCATCCGCAACGGCGTGGCACGTCTTGAAGGAACATGCTGCGAGGACGACATCATCATCATCCACGACGGCATCCGTCCGCTCGTCGACGACACCGTGCTGACGGATGTCGTGGAGAAGGCCGCCATCTACGGCAATGCCGTGACCTCCATGCCGTACAACGAACAGATTTTCGTCGTCTCCGCTGACGACGATACCACCACGACACAGTTCATTCCGCGCGAGACTCTGCGCCGTGTCTCCACACCACAGGCGTACCGCTACGGCCTCCTCAAGGAGAAATACCGCGAGGCTTTCGCAAAGGGCATCGGCATCTGCGGTTCACACTACACCAACACCATGATGGTAGAGCTGGGCGTGAGACTGCACTTTGCCAAGGGCTCTGACAAGAACATCAAACTCACCACTAAGGATGACCTTGAACTTTTCAAGGGTTATCTCACAAAAGGAAAGGACAACTGGCTGAAATGATAGACAAGAGACATCCGCTATACATGGAGGACCTCCGCCACGTCCTCGCCGTGACAGGCGTGGAAAGGCTGCGGGGCAAGAGCGTCCTCGTCACGGGAGCGACAGGACTCCTCGGTGTGCATCTCATCGATGCACTGATGGCTCTCGGCGAGGTAACGGTAATAGCTGTGGGCAGAAGCCGCGAAAGGGCTGCCGGAAGACTTGGGGAGCATTTCTCCTCACCGCTGTTCCGATTCGTTGAGCAGGACGTGCAAAAGGCTTTCCCCGAGGACATCACCGCCGACTACGTCATACCTCTCGCGAGCAATACCCATCCGCTCGCATACTCGCAGTATCCTGTCGAGACGATGCTCATAAACCTCAAGGGTGCGGAGCACGCCCTCGAGCTCGCACGGAGATGCGGCGCTACGGTGCTCTACCCCAGCACCGTGGAGATCTACGGCAACGCACGGGGCGACGACATGTTCACCGAAGACTATACAGGGCAGCTCAACCTCTCCACAGGCCGTGCCTGCTACTCGGAGTCAAAGCGTTCCTGTGAAGCCCTGTGCCAGTCGTATGCCGCCGAACATGGCGTGAAGGTGAGGATAGCAAGGCTCAGCCGCGTCTTCGGACCGACCATGCTCATGTCCGACACCAAAGCCTCCTCACAGTTTATCAGGAAGGCTCTCGACGGCGAGGATATAGTGTTGAAATCGGAAGGCAACCAGTTTTTCTCCTACACCTATGCCACCGATGCCGTCGCGGCGATGCTCCATATCATGCTCAACGGCGAGGACGGCACAGCATACAATATTGCCAACGACAGCTGCAATGTGCATCTGAGGAACTTTGCGGGACTCTGTGCCGAACTGTGCGGCAGGGATGTCGTCTTCGACCTCCCTTCCGAGAGCGAGCGCAAGGGATACTCCGTGGCAGTGAATGCCATACTTGACACGACAAGGCTCCGCGACTCGGGCTTCTCCCCGTCATACACCATGAGGGATGCCGTGGCGCGGACGATACATATCTTGAAGAATGACTGAACTCGAAGAATACAACCGGCGGCATCTCCCTGCCGTACACAAGAAGGAACTCGACATCCTCTGCGCCATACACGATATCTGCTCGCGCCACGGTATAGACTACTGGCTCGACGGAGGGACGTGTCTCGGGGCTGTCCGTCATAAGGGATTCATCCCTTGGGACGATGACATAGACATAGCCATGAGGACGGAAGACATAGCGCGCTTTGCCGAGGCTGCACGCAAGGAACTGCCCGAGGGACTGTTCCTGCAGACGCAGGAGACGGACCCGTCATGCCGCCTGCCGATGATAAAGGTGCGCGACAAGGACTCTTTCGTGGTGGAATACGGCGACGACTTCAGCCGCCCGTACTGCAAAGGGCTCTTCGTGGACATCTTCCCAATGCACGCCTACCCTACCGTCTCGAGGGGATTCTGCAAGAGGGTATGCCGGGGATACTGCCGTGCCAACGGGATATTGCGCCAGCAGCATGTCTACTCGTGGCGCGCGGCGGCAGAACTGTTGTGGTTCGGCGGCAAGAGAGTTTATTATTATATAATGTGGAAAGCGGCGAACATGTTGTCCTCACACGACACATATTTCGGCAACAGAATCTGCGACAACGGCTACGGTATCATGCACCGCACAGACTCCATCTTCCCTGTGAAACCCATCTCTTTCGAGGGAAAGGAATTTTACGGTCCTGCAGACCCGGACGCTTACCTCAAAGACCTGTACTGCAACTATATGGAGCTTCCTCCCGAAAACAAGCGGAAAGGACATGCAGTGTTCTTCATCGAGAGTCTCTCTGAGGAGGGGTTGTAGGTTGATGGTTTTAGGTTTTGGGGGTTAAGTCGTAGGCCATATATTCGTTCTATTTCGGCTATAACGGCTATTTCGGCTATAACCATCAACCCACAACCTAAAACCATCAACCCACAACCTAAAACCACCAACCTACAACCATCAACCTACAACCCATAACCAAACAACCCACCCATGCCCCCTGCACTCGTTGACATATCGGTACTCATGCTCTTCCATGCACGCCCGGACCATTTCGGGAAAGTATGGGAAGAGGTAAGGAAGGCGCGTCCGAAACGGCTGTTCCTCTATCAGGACGGACCGCGCCCTGTAGCCACGGACGGCACGCCCGTGACAGACATACACCTGTCAAAGGACTGGCAGGGTATAGAGGAGTGTCGCCGCCTTGTAGACGACAGCAACATCGACTGGGACTGCGAGGTCTACCGAAACTATCAGGAGCACAACCTCGGGTGCGACCCCAGCGAGTTCCTTTCACAGCAGTGGGCGTTCTCCATCACTGACAAATGCGTGGTGCTCGAGGACGACGACGTGCCGAGCCTGTCGTTCTTCACCTTTTGCAAGGAGATGCTTGACAAATACGAGGACGACCCGCGCGTGACAATGATTACAGGCTTCAACACCGACGAGGACTCGCGCCAGTATATGAAAGCCACGGACGGCACAGTGCCCGACTATTTCTTCACACGCGCCTTCTCCATCTGGGGCTGGGCTTCGTGGGCGAGGGTGATAAGAAACCTTGACGGCGGTTACGGCTTTGTCAAGGACAAGGAGACATTCGCCGTGCTGAAAGAAAAGGCCGTCAAGTACCGCCAGCGCAGGGAGATGATAGACCTATGTCTGAGACACAGCACGACGGGCATCCCTTATTACGAGACTGTCTTCTGGGCATATATGATGCTCCACGACGGTCTGGCCGTCATGCCTTCCGTGAACCTTATAAATAATATAGGCCTTGACGGAGGGGCGCACTACTCTACACAGCTCGAGCTGCAGCCGAAACGCCTGCGGAGACAATTCACCATGTCACGCCATGAGATGCAGTTTCCTCTCTCCCACCCTCAGGATGTCGTGGAAGAACCTGGCTACCAGGCTCGCTGGTATCTGCGCAACGCCTGGAACAATCCGTGGCGCAAGGTGCAATACTCTCTCGAAGAGCTATGGCTGAACCTCTGCAAAGGCAACTTCCGCTTCATCTTCGCCTCCATACTAAACCGCATAAAGAAGACTCTCGGCTGACAGAGAACCACCGCTTCACGGATGTATATCCACAAGTGTATCCACAAACCGCTTGCAACAGCCTGAGAAAAGCAGTAATTTTGCAGTTGTTTAGTTGCTTGAAACTATTCCAGCTATCACCATAAAACCGCACAACCGTAAAACCGTAAAACCGCACAACCCAATGTCCTCACTGAAAGACAAGACCGCCAAGGGATTCCTTTGGGGAGCCATGAACAACGGCGCGATGCAGATACTCAACATGATATTCGGCGTCGTGCTCGGCAGACTGTTGTCTAAGGAAGACTACGGGCTCATCGGCATGATGGTCATCTTCACCTCCATAGCCGCCGCCCTGCAGGACAGCGGGTTCGTCACGGCACTGACAAACAGGAAGAATGCCACACACCGCGACTATAACTCGGTCTTCTGGTTCAATGTTGGGGTGAGCATGGCGATATACTGCCTGTTTTTCCTCGGTGCCCCGCTGCTTGCACGGTTCTACAACGAGCCGCTGCTGACACCGCTGTTCAGATACTACAGCCTGTGCTTCCTTGCCGCCTCGTTCTCCATTGTGCCGAGAGCAATGCTCTTCAAGCAACTGAGACAGAAGGAACTCGCCATCATCTCCACCGCAGCACTGCTCGTCTCGGGCATCACTGGCGTGTCGATGGCTCTCGCAGGGATGGCATACTGGGGACTTGCCACACAGAGTCTCGTCTACACGCTGGCAGTCTCTGCCGTGAGCTGGCTTATCTCCGGCTGGCGACCTTCGCTCGATATAACGATGAAGCCTGTCCGGGAGATGTTCGGATTCTCAAGCAGGATGCTGCTGACGAATATCTTTCAGCAGGTGAATAACAATATATTCTCTGTCGTCCTCGGCAAACTGTACTCCAAGGGTGAGGTGGGAATATACAATCAGGCCAACAAATGGAACACCATGGGTGCCTCCGTCATCACCGGCATGGTGCAGGGCGTGGCGCAACCTGCCTTTGTGGAGATAGGCGATGACAAGGAGCGGCTGTGCAGAGCGTTCTCAAAGATGCTGCGTTTCACGTGCATAGTGTCGTTTCCCGTGACTTTCGGGCTCGCCCTCGTAGCACCGGAGTTTATCGTCATCCTCATCACCGAGAAGTGGCTTCCATCGGCATATCTCATGCAGACGCTGTGCATAGGAGGCGCATTCCTGCCCATCTCCGCCCTATATTATAATATGGTGATAGCCCAGGGAAAGTCCGGCATCTATATGTGGAACATCATCTGCCAGGGCATCGTCATGCTGACGGCAATCCTTGCCATACATTTCATCGGCGGAGACATCACGGACATGGTGAGGGCTTATGTCGCCGTCATCATCCTATGGACGGCTATATGGCACTGGTTCGTGTGGCGCGAGATAGGATTCCGTGCCCGTCAGGCTGTCAAGGATATACTGCCCTTCATCCTTATCGCCGGCATTACCATGATGATTACTTACCGTATCACCCTCGGTATAGGGAACTTATACTTGCTCCTCGTGGCAAGAATCGCGACGGCGGCTGTCATCTACGCCTCATTGCTGTGGATATTCCGTGCCGAGGAGATGAGGGAATGCATCGCTTTCCTACGAAAGAAGAAGGCTTGACGGTATGCCGACGACTGCCGAAGCAAGTGGCTGCACTTCATCATACTGCTCCATAAACAAGTAAAAACGAAAGAAAAGTGACCGTATATTTCTACCATACACAGGATCTCAACTACATCTACCGCGAATGGAAGGCGGGGAATTTCCCTGGACATCTGCTCTACGGTGCCACGCATCTTGCGGATGAAGGCATCGATGTGGTGTGGCACAAGCACTCGCCCGATAACGGCAGACGGCTCCGCTCTGCAATAAGGAACGCATGGAGGGTGCTTACCTGCAAGAAGAAATTCGATGCTGTATATGCCACAAAATACAACGGTCTCGAACTGCTCATATTCCTCCGTGCCGTCGGACTGTACCGTAAACCCGTCATCCTCTGGCATCATCAACCTGTCACTGTGTCGAAAGGGCGGATGAGGAATATGCTTTCACGGCTTTTCTATAAAGGCATAGACCACATGTTCTTCTTCAGCGACCATATCCTTGAGGCATCTCTCGCGACGGGAAAGGTGAGCAGGGACAAGGTGCAGCAATGTCCATGGGGTGCCGACCTTGACTTCTATGACAGGCTGACAGCTGCCTATACCGCAGAGCGCAAGGACTTTATATCGACCGGAAAGGAGCGGCGGGACATGCCCACCTTGCTCGCCGCTTTCGGGAAATGCAAGGAACTGCGACTTGACCTTATCACTGCGGCAGACTGCTGCGGCACGAACTATGAGGAGATGCTCAGCGTGGCGAGCATCCCGAAAAATGTCTCCGTTACGATAAACCGCACGATGTGGATTCCGGAACTTGCGGAAAGGATTCTCACACACCGATGTGTCTGCATCTGCTGCAAGGAGACAAACTACACGGTTGGTCTCACGACACTTGTCGAGGCTCTTGCTTTCGGCATGCCGGTGATTATCTCAAAGAATCCCAACCAGCCTTTTGACGCACAGGAGGAGGGATGCGGCATCACCGTAGACTACAACGATGTGCATGGATGGACTGACGCCATACGGTACATAGCATCACATCCCGAGGAGACACGCCTCATGGGTCTGAGGGCGAGAAAACTGGCTGGGACAACATATAACATAGCCAACTGCGCCCGTATCGTGGCGGAGGCTCTGAGGAAATTCTCTTAAACTTCCCATTTACCAAAAGATAAAACAAAGAAAAACATGAGTTCAAACAATAATACATCTGATGTCTCTTGCTCCACACCCTACTCTTCTGATGTCGAAACGGTGGAAGCAATAACCTTGAAGGCTCATCTGCCATTCAAGAAAGTGCAGATGCCCGATGGCTATATGCCATACACCGTAACAGTAACGGGCGGACAGGGCGGTCGCTGCGCCGCAGACATACATCGCGGAAAAGCCAACGCCATAAAGATTCTGGCAAACCTCCTGCTCGTGGCAATACGACAATGCGACATTAAGCTGTATATAGTTCATCTCAACGGCGGCACCGATGTCACGGCCATCCCTGACAAAGCCGTGGCAAAAATAGTAATCCCGAAGGATAAGGCCATGGCTTTCGAGACTCTCACCTGTCAGTGCGGAGATGCCATAAGGCTGCAATTCCATGAGACGGATCCTGAGGTTTCGGTAAGTTGCGAGCCGTCCGTCTGGCACAGCACGATAGTCAGCGAAGAGGGCACTCACCTTGTTCTCGCTTCCCTTAACGGCATACCTGTCGGAGCTGTAGAGATGTCCCAGACAATGGAAGACACTCCACTGACAAGCAATAATATAGGTATTGTGGAGCAAACAGCCAAGAACTTTGAGATAACGGTTCACACACAGGGCACTGACAAGGCAAGAATGGAGAACCTGTCAGACCAGATACGACGCATTTTCGTCATCAGCGGCGCTAAGGTGGATAGCATCAAGTCACTTCCATAACCGTGATATGAATCATAAATACAAACGAAGCACATGATGAAAATCCTTATCCTCAGCACATTCGAGAAGACTGGAGGCGCGGCGATAGCAGCCTCCAGACTGCTCTGTGCCTTGAACAGAAACGGCGCGGATGCCCGGATGCTATGCCGCAGGAACATCTCTTGGGGACCAAAGGTACTGAGAAAGCAGTCGTGGACTTCCATATTCGAGCGTCTGGCGATATGGAGCGCAAACGGATTCTCCGCCAAAGACCTGTGGGCGACAGACATTGCGCTGCTCGGACAAGACATCACGACAACACGGGAATTTGCCGAAGCCGATGTGATACATCTGCATTGGGTCAACCAAGGGTTTCTTTCTCTTGACATCATAGACAGGATTGTGGCGAGCGGGAAGCGCATCGTATGGACGATGCACGACGAATGGCCGCTGGAAAGCGTATGGCACTATACCGAAGGCGACATGCCTTCCACGCGGTTCAGCCAGAAAGTCTTCGACCGTAAGCAACGGATATACAGCCGCGGAAACATCACTTTCGTCACATGCAGTGAGTGGCTGGCACGCACAGCACGGTCAAAGGCTCTCGGAAAAGGGCAGGATATCGTCTCCATCCCCAACCCTATAGACACCACACTGTTCCATCCAGCCAAGAACAAGGAGAAGGCAAGGGAGATGTTAGGACTGCCAAAGGACAGGAAACTCGTGCTTTTCGTCTCGCAGAACGTCAACGACGAGCGCAAGGGAATACGCTATCTCGATGAGGCGCAGCGTATCCTCGGCGACGAGATAATGACCATCGCACCGGGAAGGGATATACCATACATCAGCGGAGCAGAAAAGATGGCCATGCTGTACGGCAGTGCCGACGCTTTCGTCACACCGTCTTTGCAGGACAATCTGCCAAATACCGTCATGGAAGCCATGGCATGCGGCACACCATGTGTAGGCTTCAATGCCGGCGGCATACCTGAGATGATAGACCATAAGGTCAACGGCTACGTGGCAGAATACAGGAATGCCGCCGACCTTGCCGAGGGGATACATTATGTACTGAGTGAAGACAACGCGGCACGCCTCGGACATGCCGCAAGGGAAAAGGCTGAAAACCGCTACAGCGAGAGAAGCGTGGCGGAGAAATACATGGAAATATACAATGAAAATGTTTAAGAAACTGTTCGGAATATTCAGAATACAAAAGGAGGAACGCACAGCAGCGACAGTGGCACTGTTCGTTTTCATCATCCTCAATGCCCTCAATGTGGCACGCTATTTCAGTGCCTTGTCGGGAGTAGACAACAACACATGGGCGAAATTCATCAAAGGATGGCACATCTCAGGCTTTGACCCAATCACCTATTCGGTAATCACAAAATGGAGCATAGGATACAACATCTACCGCCATCCGTTGCTCCCGTATTTTGTATGGCCGTTCAGCAAGCTCAACGAAGGTCTCACGGCACTCATCGGAACGAACTTCGCCATCATCATAACGGCATGCATCCTTGTCTTCTGCGCTTTTTATGCATACATCTTCCTCAACAGGATATTCAGGGAAATCATAGGGGTAAGGGCTGGCGAAGGCCATGTCCTGTCGGCACTGACATTCTCCTTCGCATACATCATGCTGTCAACACTCGTGCCCGACCATTTCTGTCCGTCCATGTTCTGCCTTGTGCTGACGCTCTATCTCTGCGGCCTGAAGCTGCAGAGAGGCCGCGCCCTGAACTGGTGGCAGACAGTGCTCATGTTTTTCTTTACGGCAGGCATATCGCTCAACAACGGCCTCAAGGTATTCCTCGCGGCACTGGTGACGAGAGGAAGGCGGTTCTTCCGTCCCGGATACCTCGTCGTGGCAGTGCTCCTGCCCTCCGCCCTGATATGGGGAAGCGCACGCTGGAGCTATAAGGAGTTTGTCTGGCCGAAAGAGGTGCAGCGCAAGGAAAGGAAGGAGAGGGCGCAGGCACGTCAGCTCGAACGCATCAAGCGGCATGTCCTCGACACTATAAAGAGCAAGGACAGCGCCTCTGTAGCTGTCGTCATGGACAGCGTGAAAGCACGCATAGAGAGGAAAAGGGAACTGCGTAAGACCATGAGCGCGGCATACAAACACACGGGAAAGCCCATGGCAAAAGGAGAGTTCATGCGTTGGACCGACATCACCACCTCACGCACCGATGTCGCCATAGAGTCTCTTTTCGGAGAAGGCATCATGCTGCACGAGGACTATCTCCTCGGCGATGTCCTCGTAAACCGCCCCGTCATAGTACACTACCGCAACTGGGGCAACTACATCATCGAGGCATTTCTTGTCGGACTGTTTCTCATGGGCGTATGGCACGGCAGACGGTCACGCTTCCTCTGGACGGCGATATCATTCTTCCTCATGGACATGGCATTGCATATCGGACTCGGATTCGGCATCAACGAGGTGTTCATCATGTCGGCACACTACCTGTTTGTACTCCCTATAGCAATGGCTTTCGCCTTGAAAGCCATGCCTGAGGTATGGCGCAGGCGACTGACCGTGACGCTTGCCGTAGTGGCGGCATACCTGTGGATATGGAACACCACACTGCTTGTAGAATACCTTTATTTTATATGATGGTTGAATGGTTGTGGGTTTTGGATTACGAATTTTAGGTTTTTAGAGCTATTTTTGCCATATCGGCTATTCTGGCTATCAACATCAACCTAAAATCAATAATCCAAAACCCACAACCATTTTATCATACCCCCTGAACTCCACAACCAAAAAATTCCAACCACATAACCCTTCAGATGAAAAACCTCATACTCCGACATAAGGAGACAATACTCGTCGCCCTCATCGGCATAGCCGTCTTCGCCGCTCTCAACTACCTTATGGTACAGTGGCATGAAGACCCGTGGACCAATCCGAAGATGGGCTACTGGAGCGTCTTCCGCAAATATTTCTGCCTATCTGGATTCGACGCGCACACATACGTCACCGTATCCAAATGGAGACCTCTCTATGAACTCTACCGACATCCGCTGCTGGCTCTCTACATGTGGCCGCTGGCATGGATAAACGGACAGCTAAGCGATATCTTCCATATAAACTGCGCCATCTACACCGTGGCTGCCGCATGGACGATGGCAAGCACGGCGACATGGATTCTGCTCTACAAACTCATGCGCAACATCGTGCAGCTGCCCGTCGGCAGCTCACTGCTGATGTGCTTCTTCCACTATTCTTTCGCCTATGTCATGCTGGCGGCCATTGCTCCCGACCACATGATACTCACACAACTGCTGCTCATCCTCACACTCTTCCTCGCCACCAGGCGCAGGGAAGGCATGCCCCTATGGCAGGCTCTGACACTATTCTTCGTCAGTGCCGGAGTGAGTCTCACAAACGGCATAAAGATATGGCTCATGGATATGACGTCACGCATCGGCAGACAGACGACCGTTTCCAGCATCATGCGCCGCACCCTGCCCTATCTCCTGCCGACCATGATGCTCGGCCTGATGTACATCCTGCAGACGGAGACTACCGAGAAGGAGGAGCACCAGTGGCAGGTGACCATGCGCGACAAGAGAATCGAGCGCGACAGCACATACCTCGCCAAGCTCAAGGCCGACAGCCTGCGGCAGGCAAGGGAGCGCGACAGGCAGACAACAGACAGCCGATTCTTCCAGTGGACCGACAATTCCGTAGAGCGCATGCCGCTGCTCGTGGAGAATATCTTCGGCGAAGGTCTCATACTTCATGAGGAGCATCTCCTCGAAGATGCCAACCTCACGGAGAATCCGCGCCCGGTCATCGTCAGATATGGCAACAGATGGGAGTACATGGCAGAAGGCGCCATCATCGCGCTGTTTGCCCTCGGCCTGTACTGCGGCCGCCGCGAGCGTCTTGTATGGCTTGCCTTCCTGCCGTTCCTCTTCGACATGTTCCTGCACGTGGGTATGCGCTTCGCCGCCTCCGACGCTTACATCATGACCGCACACTGGGCTTTCGTCATCCCCATAGCCGTGGCGTATCTCATAAAAAGGATACACGAGACAGGCAACCGCCTCATTGTAATATCATTGCACACCGCAATACTCATACTCACCGCCATACTCTGGTGGCACAATGTATCTCTGATTGCGTCAAAGATACTTGACCTTCCGGTATAGGAAGAGGCACTTCAGGCGAAGTTCAAACCGCAAATATGCGTTTCACGCATGGCGGACACACCACGGTACTTCCCTACTCTGCAAATAAGGGCCATGCATTCCGGCATGGACATACATATTCAACACACGAAAGCACGACATGGAATCTTTTCCATGCCGTGCTTTTTTATATCAAAGTATTACTGTCCGCTAAACATGTAGAACTTCCTGTCTTGATATGATTCTGTGATTGGCAAGCCCATTCTATTGTCTTTCACTGTCTTCTAAAACCCGAGTCTTGTTTTTAGCAGGCACCAATAACACCCAAGTCTCTCCATTTGACAAACCATTTATAACCAACAACTTACTCCCTTCTGAAATCCCCCCTTGCAAAAGGTGACCTTTCGGTCTGTGAAAGGTCACCTTTTGTCATGTCAACCGTCACCCTTCATCCGCCCAACGGTCACCCTTTGTCAAGTGCATCGTATGGCCGTTCACGAGAGAACATGTGAACATTCAAGATAGAAGTGCAATATCTTGAATGTTCAGATTTTGTCTGCAAAGACATCATGTCCACATACTCTGTACGGATTGATATCATTGCGGGAAACCAATATGGCCGCGATGTGTACAAAATAGAGCTTCCGCCGTATGGGAATCCGTCTGCCAAGATAGAGCCGACATCGGTTGACAGGACAGGAAACGACAGCTTCACGGAGATAAGGATTTTCAACACCCACGGACAGCATGTCAGGACCATCCGTGATTTCTCCGAAACGAAACCGCTGGTCGCCGGTCTATATCTGCCGGAATACCGCAAAGGAAACAGAACTGTAAAGACATCAAGACTTTTAAGATAAGTCTAACACCGTTTACCTCACCAGAGGAGAAACCGGCTTCCGCCACCTTTTCTACTCTCCGTCACCAACCTGTGTCAAAGATTTCCTCACCTCAATATCGTTTTTTTTAACACTTCCGCTGATAATTTTCAAAATATTCTTCGTACCTTTGTCTGCGTAACGACCATTAACCTTATACTATACAAAGAAAAACAAATGCCCGATGAGAAAGACATTCATTATCTTCGCGTGCGCATTGCTCACCGCCTGCCACACCGAAAAGCCACGGGAGGAGACAGCGGAAGCGACGGATGAACAGCAACTGCCATACGCCGAAGCAACAGATGTCCAACGGCTTATAGGTACGAAATGGTACTTCATCTATCCCGAATACATGGACTCCGTCACGATATCATTCTCCGACACAGTCATCAACCGAACCCACTACTTGTACAAATGCGACACCTATACAGGCGAATATTCCTACTACCTGTGTGACAGCATACCGTCCGAATTTGATTTCGCGACAGTCGGCAAAAGCCGTCGTGGCACCTATATGATATTTTATAATGGCAAGACGGACGATTGCAACTGGTTTAAAATCCTAAGCCTCACCGATGATTCCCTCACTCTCTACTACAAGACCCTTGACCCGAACTCCGTCGTTGGTGCAAATCCCGGTACATCATACGTCTACAGACGCATAAAATAAAGCGAGAACACGCCCTGCCGACTGTAAGGCGACAGATTCCACAATGTTTAACCTACTGAAAACCACAACTAAGTAAGTCAACAAAATTAATGTATAGTATAAAGTATAGTTATTTTTGAGATGTTTTAGTCTTGGAACGAAGGAACATAGCGGGCTATGTGACTGAGTGACAAGGCGAAAACAGCCAAAAAGAGCAAACTTTATACATACAAGATTTTGACACTTACTTTGTTACACATAATATCGTTTAATTTTGTTGACTTACTTATGAAAACAATCTTAGCCATGGCTTTATGCACATTAATCCTCTCGTGCCATAGCGGCAAGACGCAGACAGCCACGGAGCAGGAGAGCAGCAGACCGGAAACGGAACGGCTTGAGACAGTGAGCCTCAAGCAGCTCAGCGGTACAGAATGGGTGCAGATAAGTCCGAAATGTAGAAATTCATACCAGATAATCGGTTTTTCCGACTCCACCTTCACAAGAAAAATCACGATTAGACAAATCTTATCGACATGGAAATTCAGGTTTTACCTCAGCGACGGCATACCAGAAAGGTTTGATTCCTCCAGAGTAGGCATTAGCGATAGCGGAACGCACATCGTCAAATACAACAGCGACAGCCGCTCCATTCTCTGCAACAAGATCATCAGCCTCCACGGCGACACTCTCACCCTGTACAGCAAAAACGAGCCCGGTTCTATCGTTGAGGATATCCACGACACGGTCTTTGTGTTCAAGCGACTATGTCCTATATCGTCAAAGCAACTTGCCGGCACTGCCTGGAAACATGCTCATAATGCCGACAGTCCGCATAGTGAGATATACGAGTTCAGGTCAAAAGTGGTGATAAATGCCGGACCTACAGACTACGAAGACGCCATTTTCAGCACAAAGACATACTATCTCTCGTCTACCGCCGACGAATCCTTTGACCCGTCGAAAGTCGGGAAGCCATCGTCCGGATGCCATCTGTATCTGCAAAACGTGAGAGACCACAGGACCGAGGACTGGCTCATAGAGTCTTTCGACGAAGAAAAAGGCATAATGGTGATTAATTTCGGAGAATATTTTCACGTCACCGGCGAGGTGCGCAAGTGGACTCTAAAGCGTGTTTCGCCGAAATGATGTATTTCAGAATCGATAAGTAAATCCATGGAAAATATACGATTTATCGACTCATCTTCCCGCAGGCGCAGGTGGACAACAGTTATCTTGATATGTCTGATATTCTGTCCTTTGCACGGGATGGAGAAGGGTATCCGCACAAGAACATTCAAGGGCATCGTGGAGGAAACCGTGAAAAGCGACATCGACGGGCTCATCATATACTACTACACCACACACGAGGCAAGGGCTGCCTCCAAGGCTTTGGTGAGGAAAACAAAGTTGGCAGGATACAGCCGGGCACACCACAACAACCCGCAGCGTATAGGGCGTGACAAGGCGGTAAAAGACTTCGAGACATATCTCTACAAGAGATTTTTCGGTCATCCTGACGTGAGACACAGTCTCCAGGGCATGAGCATGACTATATGGGTTTACAGCACTGCCGACGGCAAGGTGATACTTGACAAGATAAGATGCAGGGAGCGGCTGCCCGACTTGCTGGGTATAGAGAGTACGAAAAGACTCATGGAGACGATACAGTCATACCGGTTTGAGCCGTTCCGCCTAAGCGGAAACTACCGTATGGAGTGGTTCGCCTGCATTTCCGTGCCTAAGGAGAATGCGAAAGAAAAGCCCATCACACCGCCTTTCCTGCCGCCCACAGATGCAAGCAAGACTTCCATCCAGCCTAAAAGCCACGGTGCGGCAGGCCGCTGAGCATCATGAATATAAACGACAAACAATCTCATAAACAATAACTAAAACAATATGAAACACTTACAATCACTCTATCAGAGATGGACGGTCATCTTATTCTGCATCTGTCTCACCTCTCTACACTGCACGGCGCAGGAAATCAAGACGAGAACAAGCAACGGCATAATCGAGATATGCAAGAATATCGGGAAAGGAAAAAGGAGTTTCTCCTACACGAACCAAGAGGCGAAATCCATGTGCGACTCTTTGGAAAACAACTCTGAAAATTTAGAATACAGCCTGATGTACCCTGAAAAGAAACAGCTTGAGAAAGCTGCGGATGCAGGAAAGGAATACAGGAACAAGGTCTACTCTGAATTCACAAAGACGACAGACGCAAGGATAAAGCTGGAAGGAGGGCGGCTGGCTATCCGTGTATATATAAAGCCTGACGGTTCTGTAGTGCTTAGAGACATCTCATGTAGCTTCAATATGCTGGAGATACTGGGCTCCAACGGGATAGACAAACTTATCCGTATAGTAAATTCCAATAAAGTGAAACCGTCCTACATAAAAGGCAACTACAGGACAGAATGGACTTGTACACTCAAATTTCCTTATCTGAAAGACAACAGCGAGAGGATTGTCGACGAAGTTCTCGAACGGAAAGTGAGAAACGAGAAACTGGAAGTCATGTATGTCTACACGACCCTGAAAGCGAGAAAGGAGCGCATAATGCTGTTAAACAACACGAAAAAAGTATCCTACTACAAGATGTATCCGGGCGAGAAGGAACTTAAACCACAGATAGAGGCATGTGATAAATATCATGACTATATCTACAATGAGTTTATGGGATACACAAAAAACGCAGACAAACTCAAGGGAAAGAGAATCATGATAAGAGTCTACAGCACACCGGACGGGGCAGTCATCCTTAACAGCATAGGATGCAGGGATGACCTGCTGACGCCAATGGGTGCTAAAGAGATGGAAAAACTGGTAGAAATAGTGAAATCATATAAATTCAACCCCTCGAATATAAAAGGGGACTATCGGCTTGCATGGAGTATTCCGATCCAATTTCCTGAATGACGAACTGCCCTGAGACGACAGGAAACAGGCTGTAGCGTGACAATTCCATGTACGCTACAGCCTGTTTCTTTGCTGCCTTCCTTTCCCCCACCATGCACATGCTGAACGGGAAGTAATGTGTCAGGGGCGTCAGAGCGGATAATTCTCAAAGTCGTAAAGCACCGTGGAGAGATACCGTTCGCCGGTATCGGGCAGCAATACCACGATATTCTTGCCCCTGTTCTCGGGACGCTTTGCCAGTTCGGCAGCAGCATACAGGGCGGCACCCGACGAGATGCCGACAAGCAGGCCTTCCTCACGGGCTATCTCACGTCCTGTACGGATGGCGTCATCGTTCTCCACATCAAGCACCTCGTCTATGAGTGCGCCGTCATAATTGGAAGGGACGAAACCTGCCCCTATGCCCTGAATCTTGTGCGCTCCGCTCTTTCCGCCATTCAATACAGGCGATGCCTTCGGCTCCACAGCCACGACTCTCACCTCCGGTTTCTGCTCTTTCAGATATTTCGCCACACCGGAGACTGTGCCGCCTGTGCCCACTCCTGCCACGAAGATATCCACCTTGCCGTCAGTCTGCCGCCATATCTCCGGACCTGTCGTAGCATAGTGGCGCGCAGGATTTGAAGGGTTATCAAACTGTTGCATGATTATGCTGCCTGGAATCGTCTTGCGCAACTCTTCCGCGGCACGGATGGCACCAGGCATACCGTCCTGTCCTGGTGTCAGACGCACCTCCGCGCCGTATGCCTTTGCAAGATTGCGACGCTCCACACTCATTGTCTCGGGCATGGTAAGGATAAGCCTGTAGCCCTTCACGGCAGCCACCAGCGCGAGTCCTACGCCTGTGTTGCCGCTGGTAGGTTCGATAATCGTTGCGCCTGGCGTCAGCAATCCTTTTTTTTCTGCATCCTCTATCATGGCGAAGGCTATGCGATCCTTGACACTTCCGCCAGGGTTGAATGACTCTATCTTGGCTACGAGGGGCGTTTCCAGTCCTTTTACCCTTGAATATTTGCCGAGCTCAAGAAGAGGAGTGTTGCCGATGAGCTCTGTCAGCTGTTCTGCTATCTTTGTCATAACGATATATATTTAATTATGAATTACTTAATTTCATCCAACGCCTGCGACAGGTCGGCAATGATATCGTCTATATGCTCCGTGCCGATACTCAGCCTCACGGTCGAAGGTGTTATATGCTGAGCTGCCAGTTCCTCTGGAGTCATCTGCGAATGGGTCGTGGTATAAGGGTGTATCACGAGGCTTTTCACATCGGCAACATTGGCAAGCAACGAGAATATCTCGAGCGAATCGATGAATTTCCACGCTTCCTCCTGTCCACCGTCTATCTCGAAAGTGAAGATGGAGCCTCCGCCCTTCGGGAAATATCGGTTATAGAGAGCATGGTCAGGATGGGTCTCCAGCGACGGATGGTTTACCTTGGCAACCTTCGGATGGCCATCCAGAAATTCCACTACCTTCAGGGCATTCTCCACATGACGCTCCACACGGAGCGAGAGAGTCTCAAGCCCCTGCAGCAGTATGAAGGCGTTGAAGGGCGAGATAGTCGCACCAGTATCGCGCAGAATGACGGCACGGATACGTGTGACAAAGGCTGCAGGGCCTGCAACATCGGCAAAGACAGCGCCATGATAGGAAGGTTCCGGCTTGCCCAGTGTAGGGAATCTGTCGGCATTTGCCTTCCAGTCAAAACGTCCTCCGTCGACTATGACACCGCCGAGCGAACTGCCGTGACCTCCTATGAACTTAGTGGCGGAATGTACAACGATGTCTGCGCCGTGCTCTATCGGGCGGATAAGATACGGTGTGCCGAACGTATTGTCCACGATAAGCGGTATGCCATGCCTATGAGCGACGGCTGCAACAGCCTCAATGTCAAGGATGTCACTGTTGGGATTGCCGAATGTCTCGGCGTAAACGGCCTTGGTCTCAGGACGTATGGCTGCCTCCAGTGCCGGAATATCGTTGACATCGACTATGGTGTTGGCAATGCCTTGAGATGCCAAAGTATGCGTGATGAGATTGTAACTGCCGCCATACAGATTGTCGGCCGCCACGATATGGTCGCCTGCTTGGAGTATATTCTGCAACGTATATGTCACTGCCGCCGCACCGCTGGCGACAGCAAGGCCTGCGACACCTCCCTCAAGGGCGGCGACACGCTCCTCGAACACACCTTGTGTGGAGTTTGTCAACCTGCCGTAGATGTTCCCTGCATCACGCAGGCCGAATCGGTCGGCAGCGTGTTGCGAGTCGCGGAACACATAAGAGGCTGTCTGGTAGATAGGCACGGCACGTGCGTCAGTGGCCTTGTCCGGCTGCTCCTGTCCTACATGGAGCTGCAATGTCTCAAAGCGGTAGTTCTTCTTTGCATTCATGATTTATTCCTTTCCTTTTGTCTGTCAAAACTTTTCGGGTGCAAAGGTAGATATTTTGGAGATATATACCAAATTTCTTGCATAATTCAGAAAATACGCCTATATTTGCATTTTCAACAGAATAATATTCCAGAACAAATCCATTAAAGTACGCAACACAGAAAATCATTCCAAATCATGGCATACACATTAGACGAGACTGATATCCAGATACTCAAGACACTGCAGAAAAACGCGAAACTGACCACCAAGGAACTGGCCGATGCTGTCCATCTTTCCCCTACTCCTGTCTTTGAAAGGCAGAAGCGCCTCGAACGCCAAGGATATATAAGGAAGTATGTCGCTGTGCTTGACCCTGACAAGTTGGACCGTAGCCTGCTGGTCTTCTGCAAGGTGAAACTGAAACCGCTGAACCGCGAGACAGCAGACTCTTTCTGCCGCAGCATAATGCTCATGCCTGAAGTTACCGAATGTTACAATATTTCCGGCACGCATGACTTCCTGCTGAAGTTGCGCTTACGCGACATGAAACAGTATCAGGAATTTCTCTTCAACAAGATGGGAAAGATGGAAAACGTCAGTTCCCTGGAGAGCACTTTC
This sequence comes from Prevotella sp., assembly GCA_029054825.1. GTDB lineage: Bacteria > Bacteroidota > Bacteroidia > Bacteroidales > Bacteroidaceae > Prevotella. The sequence goes on from JAIDEM010000234.1 coordinate 19,766, forward strand.
GTAATGAGCGAGATGAAACATGACCTCGGAGTGAATATTTAGACTGTCACTATTATTGCGTTGCTAATGCCAACTTTTCTAAAAAATGTTGAAATACTTGCATATATCAGAAAATTTAACGAAATTTGCAGACTTATAGGTACATAGACATCATACTTACGGCATGACGGCAACCGACGGCACGCCTTATTGTTGTCGCCGTAAAGGATGAATGGAAGCAATGCCGCTGTGGGACGACGCATACCATGAAAGGCATGTACAGTGGCTGTAAAGGCAAGAAGAAAAGAAAAAACAGAAACCGAATTATGAATATAGAAGAAAGAATACAGCAGGCAGCCATCGATGCTGTCAAGACGCTGTACGGCATGGAGCCGGAGAAGAAGATGGTGCAGTTGCAGAAGACACGCGCCGAGTTTGAGGGTAACCTCACCCTCGTGGTATTCCCTTTCGTGAAGATAGCACGCAAGAGCCCTGAGCAGGTCGGCGAGGAGATAGGCAAGGAACTCGTGGAGCACAGCGGCATCGTGTCGGCATACAATGTCGTCAAGGGCTTCCTCAACCTCTCTGTCTCCGGCTCGGCATGGCGCGAACTGCTTGCCGACATCGACGCCGACGACCATTACGGAGAGAAGAAGGCGACAGAGGACAGCGACCTCGTGATGAT
>JAIDEM010000235.1 GCA_029054825.1 Prevotella sp.
TTTATATACTGTGTGTTCGCACAATTCAAATTTTATTGCTATTTTTGCAGAGAATTCCCGAATAACGTTTTCAATCAATGAGCCCAAAGGTAACAATCAAGGATATAGCAAAGCGCGCTGGAGTATCTGTAGGAACTGTCGACAGGGTCCTGCACAATCGTCCCAACGTGTCAAAATCTTCATTGGAAAAGGTAAAGAAAGTACTGGATACCATCAATTATGAACCAAACGCATACGCATCGGCAATGGCGGCAAACCGTCATTGTACATTCTATCTTCTGCTGCCTAAGCAGGAGTCAGAGGACTACTGGGCAGAAGTGGAGGAAGGCGCAATGAATGCCGTTGAGACACACCGCGATTTCAAAATCAACGTCCGTACCATACGTTACAACCGTTTCAGAGAAGACTCTTTCCACGATGCATGCAGGCAATGCATGGCAAAGAAACCTGACGGAGTTATCATCGTACCTGCCACCTTAGACTCCACACGTAGCTTTACCGACAAACTTCACGACCTTGATATACCATTCATATTCCTTGATGCAAACGTCCCAGACCTCAAGCCATTGGCATTTTACGGGCAAGATTCTTTCTGCTCCGGTCTCTTTGCGGCAAAAATGATGATGCTCATTGCAGGGAAGGAGCAGGAGATTATGCTCATGAAACAGACAAAAAACGGCAGCATAGCCTCCAGACAGCAGTACAACCGTGAGGTTGGCTTCCGTCATTACATGAGCGAGCATCATCCTGAAATAAAAATCATAGAGCTGGATTTGCCGATGGAGAAAGACAGTAAGGTACATCATGACTTGCTGGAGCAATTCTTCAAAGACCATCCTCACACACACCACTGCATCACATTCACCTCAAAGGCATACATTGTCGGAGAGTTCATCCTGCACAACAACCGCAGAAATATACAGATAATGGGATATGACATGATAGAGAAAAATGCAGAATGTGTACGGCAAGGGAGCATATCGTTCCTCATTGCACAACATGGATACATGCAAGGCTACAACTGTGTGGACGCTCTGTTCCGCGCAATCATACTGAAGCATGAAGTCAACCCTGTAAATTACATGCCTATAGAGCTTCTCACGAAAGAGAACATCCAATTCTACCAGAAGACGCAGACATAGTACAGCCATTACAACACTCCACCAAAGGCATGCACAGCGCCATGACAAGCAGTAACAGCCATAACGGTTACGCATGAAAAGGCACAGCACATATCAACAGAAATATCAAATCTTATAAACAATAAATCTAACAAAATTATGAAGCAGCAAGCATTCTTAAAGATCAATCCTGCCGACTCGGTAGTCGTTTGCCTACAACCTATCGCGAAAGGCACACAGATTGAAGTCGACGGAAAGTCCATTACCCTACTCCAGGACACTCCTGCAGGCCACAAAGTGCTCATCGACGACAAGGCCGAGGGCGAGAACATCATAAAGTACGGTTACCCGATAGGACACGCGAAGGCTGCTCTGAAAGCCGGCGAATGGGTCAACGAGGACAATCTCAAGACAAACCTTTCCGGCAAACTCGAGTACACATACAACCCTGTCGACGAGAAACTGACCATCCCTTGTGAGAACCGCACATTCAAAGGCTATGTACGCAAGAACGGCGATGTCGGTGTCCGCAATGAGGTTTGGATTGTGCCGACAGTAGGATGCGTCAACGGCATTGCAGAGAAACTTGCAGAGAAGCTCCGCGAAGAGACAAAATGCGAGGGCATAGACGCAGTATACACATGGCATCACAACTACGGATGCTCGCAGCTTTCCGAAGACCACGAGAATACAAGGAAGGTGCTCCGCGACCTCGTGCTCCATCCAAACGCCGGTGCAGTGCTCGTGCTGTCTCTCGGATGCGAGAACAACCAGCCGAAGGATTTCATGGAAATGCTGGGCGATTACGACAAAGACCGCATCAAGCTCCTCATCACACAGGATGTCGACGGTGACGAGGTAGAGGCCGGAATGGAAATCCTGCGCGACCTTTACCAGAAGGCCAAGGAGGACAAGCGTGAGGATGTCCCTGTTTCCAAGCTACGTGTCGGCCTTAAATGCGGCGGCTCTGACGGATTCTCCGGCATCACGGCAAACCCTCTTGTAGGCGAGTTCTCTGACTGGCTCGTGGCGCAAGGCGGCACATCAATCCTCACGGAGGTTCCTGAGATGTTCGGTGCAGAGACCATTCTCATGAACCGCTGCGAGACAAAGGAACTCTTTGAGGACACTGTAAAACTTGTCAACGACTTCAAGGAGTACTTCCTCTCTCATGGCGAGCCTGTCGGCGAGAACCCGTCACCGGGCAACAAAAAGGGCGGCATCTCCACACTTGAGGACAAGGCTCTCGGATGTACACAGAAGTGCGGACGTGCTCCTGTCAGCGGTGTGCTCGGCTACGGCGACCGCCTCAAGGTCAACGGGCTCAACCTTCTCTCCGCTCCAGGCAACGACCTCGTGGCTTCTACCGCCCTCGCAAGTGCAGGATGCCATATCGTGCTCTTCACTACAGGCCGCGGAACGCCGTTCGGCACATTCGTACCGACAATGAAAGTTGCCACAAACCCTACCCTTGCAAGCCGCAAGGCCAACTGGATAGACTTCAATGCCGGCCAGCTTATCGAGGGCAAGGATATGCTCACCGTCCGCAATGAGTTTATCGACAAGGTTCTTGCCGTAGCTTCCGGCGAGCCGTCACGCAACGAAATCAACGGTTACCGTGAGATTTCCATCTTCAAGAACGGCGTGACACTGTAAACAGAAGACATAGCACATCAATCCAAGAGAGTGAACAAAATCAGTCCTCCTCACTTACAAGCATACAAGTGAGCTGATTTTGTTCACTTTTCAAATACCCACTTGCTGGAATCCTATAGCACATGGCACTACTACCACTATTAACATTCATAGCATTATACCTTATAGTATCCATCGTAATGGGCGATTTCTACAAAGTCCCCATAACGGTGGCCTTTCTGGTTTCTGCCATAGTGGCCGTGGCAACGCTGAGAAAAAGGACACTGGCAGAGCGCATAAAGGTCTTCTCACGTGGCGCAAGTTCCGAAAAGATGATGCTCATGATGCTCATATTCATCCTTGCCGGCGCCTTCGCCTCCTCAGCAAAGGAGATGGGAAGCATAGACAACACCGTCAACCTCACCCTCGCCTATCTTCCGCCGGACATGCTCATGGCAGGAATATTCCTTGCCTCATGCTTCATCTCCATATCCATCGGCACCAGCGTCGGCACCGTCGTGGCACTTGTACCGATAGCCTCTGGTCTTGCCTTGTCTACAGACATGAGCATAGCCATGATGAGCGCAGTGGTAGTGGGAGGAGCATTCTTCGGCGACAACCTGTCGTTCATCTCCGACACTACCGTCGTAGCCACACAGACACAGGGATGCAAGATGAGCGACAAGTTCCGCGCAAACCTGTTCATCGCCGCCCCGGCAGCCATAATAGTGTTTCTCCTGTATATGATTATAGGCAGCAACGCAGGCACTCCCTCCTCAGTCCCTGATGTCGACTTCCTGAAAGTGATGCCCTATCTCATTGTCCTCGTGATGGCTGCCGCAGGCCTCAATGTACTGACAGTCCTCACCATAGGCATTGTACTTACAGGCATGATAGGCATTATGGACGGAGCCTTTGACGTATTCGGATGGATGCAAGCCATGAATACAGGAATACTCGGCATGTCTGAACTCATCATCGTCACCATGCTCGCCGGAGGAATGCTGGAGACTGTCCGCGAAAACGGCGGCATAAACATCATCATAAACCTCCTCACCCGTCACATAGACAGCCGCCGTGGAGGCGAGGCTGCCATTGCGGCACTCGTCACGATAGTCAATTTCTGTACGGCAAACAATACCGTGGCGATACTCACCGTCGGTCCGATAGCCAGGCAGATAGCCGAGAGATTCCATATAGACCCGCGACGCTCCGCATCGATACTCGACTCCTTCTCATGCTTTGCACAAGGCATAATACCCTACGGAGCTCAACTGCTCATGGCCGGCGGACTTGCTGCCATCGCACCAATAGAGATCATTCCATACCTGTTCTACCCTTACGCCCTCGGCCTCTGCGCCACAGTGGCTATAATAACGGGCCGGCCACGCCGGTTTACAGACAAATGAACAAGACTACCGACATCATCTTCGAGAACCTCTTCATCCAGCTGCGCAGGAAGGCTTTCGGCTCGGATGAGGCTGATATACCCATGTCACAATGGAAATGGCAACAGGCAGACCTCCTCATGAAGAAGGCTGAAGAAGAGGCTGAACCGTATTCCTGTGCAAAGACCTACCATTTCGTAAGCAAGTTCCAGGAAAAGAAAAGGGAAGCTATCTGCGCCGAAGAGCCACACACTATCGACACATCGACCGAGACTCTGGAGTTCCTTAACCTTATTATATATAATATAGACCATATCGAGAGGCTCGGCATCTCCATCCCAGGCATCATCCTCATTGGCAAATATCTCCGCCAGCGTGGAGACCGTGTGGACTTTGTAAAGCTCGACAACTGGATAAACAAACTGCATATCCGCCGCATGACGTCACTCATCGGGTCTATGCTGATAGACATCTTCCATTTTGAAGCCGACGAACTGCCGTTCCTTCACAAGAAATACAGGAAGGCACGCGCACTGCTGTGCACACAGCTGCAACGCGGTACCGCTACCGGCTTCGTAGGAAAGACGAGTTCGCTCCTGCGATATTCGCCTTTCGGTGCCGTCGGCTACTGGACACAACTGACGAAAAATGCCATCGACAGCATCGAAGAATAGCTCTCAGACGATAAATAAAGGCCGTCTCATTACCATCTGTTCATATAGAAAAGGCTCATTTTACACCAAATACATAAACAAACATTAGCATTAACATTATTTTAACTTTAGATATTATTTGATTATCAGCGAGTTACACAAAAGTTACACATATCCTCTAAAAAAAAACATAAAAAAACTTTGCTGGTATCAAAAAAGTATGTACCTTTGCAACGTTTTAATAACAATTGATTGTTTTACAGATTTAAAAGCTTAAAGAAATGAAGAAATTGGTATTTATGTTCGTAGCTATGGCAGCTATCTCATTCGCATCATGCAACGGTAACAAGACTGAGCAGGGCGAGGCTACTGACACTGTTGACACAGTTGCAGTTGACACAGTTGCTGCTGACACAGTTGCTGCTGATACAACAGTTGCTGAGTAATCTACTCGGTACGAACAGTACAACAGACACGACCGCTGACTCTCAGAGTCGGCGGTCTTTTTGTTTACTCTCATGACGCAGAGGCTTCGGCAATGTCCTGACAGACACCACATGCACAGCCATGCATCACGAAAAGAGAACGGGAAAAACATAGAACAACCTCATTTTACCCATCAAACCATGATAGATAAAGTAAAAGAAACCGTGCTTGAGGCTTCACGCCTTATGGCAACAGACACTTTCGAGATAGAAGAGAAAGACGGCATGTCAAATATAGTGACATCTTCAGATGTCGCCGTGCAGGATTTCCTATGCAAGAGACTTGGCGATATACTGCCCGGCAGCGGCTTCCTGTGTGAGGAAAAGGATATCAGCGATGTGTCGCAGGAGTACACTTGGATTATCGACCCTATTGACGGCACGGCAAACTACAGCCGAGGCATAGCCCAGTGTGCCGTATGCGTCGGCCTGCGCAAGGACGATGCCATGCTGATGGGAATAGTCTATGTGCCGATGACCGGCGAGCTATTCTTTGCCGAGAAAGGCAAGGGAGCATTCCTCGAGATAATCGACTGCGAGACAAAAACGACTGTCAAGCCTGCAAGGCGCATCAGCGTGTCCCGACGCCCTTTCGCCAATTCGCTGCTGTGTACCGCCCTCCCCGTCTACCATAAAGAACATTCGGACGTATGCTCGGAGATAATCAGCGAGGCATTTCCGCAAATCAACGACCTCAGACGCTTCGGAGCCTGCGCACCGGAGCTCTGCTATATAGCCATGGGACGCTGCGAACTGTATTTCGAGTATGTCCTCAGCCCTTGGGATTACGCCGCGGCATCCCTTATCCTTACAGAGGCAGGAGGTATCATCACTGACCTTGAAGGCAACTCCGTGACATGTGTAACCCCGTGCGGCCTCATCGCAGGAAACTCTCCTGAGAGCCACAGAAGGATGCTTGACATCGTCTGTAAGCACATCAACAAGCAATAGGATGGTGGGGCAGCGGTTTTACTGCTAAGCGGTCAGGTGGTAGGCAAAGCCTTATCAACCGACATTTCACGCCGATTTGGTTGCGGTTAGTGGTAAATACAGATGTGATATCAGGTGGCAAGATGGCTAATACAGCCAGGCGGATGCGTGGGCATGAATTACCCAAAGCCGGTAATTAGAGCATGAGACATCGGTTTATCAGATTTTGGATAAACTATCCGCACGGCATACTTCTGCGACAAGGGCGTGAGGGCTGAAACCGCAAAACAACATCAATAAAAACAAATCTGTCGACACTTAAAAAACAAAGGGTGACGGTTTGCAAGGTAAAAGGTAACGTTTCATACAACAAACTGTCACCTTTTACCTTGCAAACCGTCACCTTTTGTTTTACCTATTATATAAGACTGATTTTCTGACGTTTACACAACACAGCCCTACTCCTTGCATATTAATCCACAGATTACACCTGCGCTCCCCGATTCCCTAATGTCACGACATCAAGGTCTTTCATCTGTCCGCCGTCAATGGTCAGACGCACCAGCGTCCTCTCCACATGCCAGCCCTGTATGCCCGCAGCTCCCGGATTGATATGCAGCAGCCCGAGCGACTTGTCGGCCATGACTTTCAATATATGCGAGTGGCCTGATATGAACAGCTGAGGAGGATTGCTGTGTATCTGGCGCACGACAGAACTGTCATATCTGCCCGGATAACCGCCGATATGCTTCATCATCACCTCCACATCCTCACATCTCCAGCGCAAAATCTCGGGGAAGGCAAGGCGGAGGTCACCACCATCGCAGTTGCCGCATACAGCCCTGACGATACGGGTCTTCGGATTTCCCTCGCTGTCCGTGCCGAACGGTGCTCCAAGACGTTCTATGATATCCATGCCGCAGATGTCGCCGGCATGCCATATCTCGTCACATTCCTCAAAATACTGCAAGTACTTGTCATCCCACCAAGAGTGAGTGTCGCTGATTATTCCTATCCTTTTCATTGCAAGACATGTTTTCCGAGAGTCCTTCTGCCACCATAAGCAGATATAGAATCCTTTTTGCAAATATACAATATTCCTCGTGTATTTCCAAATACAGCTTCAGGCTTTTCAATAACAAAAGTCAAATACAACATCGTTTAACAATTATGGTTCGTCAGGTGTCAAACGCAAAATCAGTGCAGAAACACTTCCTATAACTCGAAAAAGACGATTTTACACCTTTTATGTAAGATTTTCACACATAAAGAGCACTTTTCGCGGTAATTTTGCAACACGTTTACGAATCATCTTTTATCAGATTACCATATTCAAATCTATCAAACCGGCATTACAAAGCCAATTAACCTAATGATGTGTCGACTCTCTATGTCCATGTTGGCAAAGGTGCAGACACGCGCATTTCCCACAGCCGGATACTTCGGCAAGGATGCAAGTGGTGGGCGAGGCGGTGAAGTCGTCGAGATGACAAAACTCACTTGACGACTCCGCCTGCCACCTGAAGTTTTTTTTATAGAAGTTAAAAACAAGACTCAGAAAAGACTATCAATAGTCATCTATCCCGTATCAGCAAGCAAGTTCCTGTAGTATATGTGAAAAAAATGACGACATCTCGTCTTGAAGCTACAATATACGGAACCTACAGCCTTGACTGACGCTGGATTTTTGAATAAGCAAGTAAAATCAATGTAGCAGCGTAATTTGCTGCAGACGGCTCATTACGGTCGCATATCATTTGATTTCATTGTCGTAGATATTCAGATACCGTCACAGCGTCTCCTTATATTCCTTCAAGCTACGGCCCATTATTTTCCTGAAACATCTGCTGAAATATTTCGGGTCGGAGAATCCGCACTTGTACGCTATCTCGGCAACACTCGCATCAGGCAGACGCTCGACAAGCATCGCGGCATACTTTATGCGCAGCGTCTGTATATAGTTATTAGGAGTATAGCCGAGATTCTTCTTGCATTTTATGTACAATAAGGAATTGCTCATGTTCATGTGTCTTGCGAAATCGCTTACAGACAGGTCAGAGTCAGCCACATTGTCCATCACGAACTCTTTTGCCTTATCGGCAAAAGATATCCCGTCAGGCTCACCCTCTATGCCCTCCTCTATCTCGGTCTTGGAGTTTACAAGTTCCGTGACCCTGTTTTCAAGATAGCCGAGCTTTGCATCCGTCTCCTTCCTGTGCTCATCCATCTCGCTTTTCAGTCGCATGATGTATCTGTAGGTCTTGTATATGCCCATCAATGCAAGCACAAGCAACATGCCGTAAAGCATCCATGAGTACCACATCTCGTGGAAAGCGGCTTTGCGGCAGATGGTTATGACACGCTCGTTGTCCACCCAGATGCCGTCGGAATTTGTCGAAGCGATATGCAGACTGTATGTACCTATCGGGAAGTTTGTGTATTCTATGAAATTCTCCTTCGTGTAATGCCAGCCGTCGTCTATCCCCTCAAGCCTGTATTTGTACACCATATCCTCGTTGCGGTTGTAGTCGAGCGCGGCAAACTCTATCCTTACATTCTTTTCTCCAGGCTGAAGAGTTATGTTGTCCGGTCCGTTAAGGGCTATATTCGGTACATAACTGCTTTTCTTTATGCTGCTCGGGTCAAACATGAGGAAGCCTTGCGTCGTGCCCATGACAATATTGCCGTCAGGCAGACAGAGCGGGCGCACCTCGGAGAAGATGGTCACATCGTCAGAGAATCCTTTCTCATAATTGACGACATTCTGCTTGTGCATGTCGCTGATTTCCGTCAAGGCGAACTTTCCCACGCCCCATATATGCTGACGTCCGTCAACAGCAAGCGTGAGATATACGTCCGTAGCAAGGCCTTCCCTTGAGGTGAACGAGCGGAATCTTATGCTGTCGCTGAGGAGATTGTCCGACAGTATCTTGCTGATGCCTCCGCCGCAGGTAGTGACATATATCTGTCCGTCAGTGGCACAAACGACATCCGTTATGTTGTTTGCTCCGATGCTCGAAGCGTCCTTGTTACGCCTCACATTCCTGTAGAATCTCATTCTCTCGGGTCGGAGACTGAGATCGCATGTGTACAGTCCTTTATCCGTTCCGACAACCAGTACGCTCTTGTCCTTACAGACATCCATTCCGTGTATAAACAGCAGATTGTCCGGACTATGTTTGATGAGATTATTGCAGTTGATGAATGTCCTCGAACCGTCTTTCTTCTCGTTCACAAGATTGAGTCCGCCGCCCAATGTGCCGATCCATATACGTCTGTACTTGTCTTCCGTAATGGAATACACGGCATCGGAGCTTATGCTGTAGGCATCTTTCTCTGAGTGTGAATAACGTGTCACCTTGTAACTTCCGTTCTTGGGCTCAAGGAGAAACAGTCCGTCTGGTTTTGTCCCAAGCCATATCCTGCCCCGGCTGTCTTCAAAAAATACATAGACATTATGTCCGAACAGCACACGCTTTCCCGAAAGTTCACCGTTCCGCCCAAGATACTGTGGCGTCATGGTTCCATTCTTGTATATCC
>JAIDEM010000236.1 GCA_029054825.1 Prevotella sp.
TAGGCAATGACGTATGGATAGGCTATGAAGCCGTTATTATGGCTGGTGTCCATATCGGTGACGGGGCTATTGTTGGTGCAAGGACGGTTGTGACGAAAGATGTACCGCCCTATACCATTGTGGGTGGTGTCCCTGCTAAAGAGATACGAAAGCGGTTCAGTACTGATATTATAGAACAGTTGCAGGCTTTGAAATGGTGGGACTGGCCTGTAGATAAGATACGGGAGTTTTTGCCTTATCTGAAAGATGGACGTTGGGACAAATTATAGGCAGTACGAAATTGCACGAAATGTGTGCGCAATCTTCTTGAAGATAAGGAACGGCAGATATGTGGTATCGTTAAGCTGTTTGATGACTAACAAGCCCTCAATGAGAAAATTGTTCATCAAGTACCTGTAATCGTGCTGAAAATCATACAAGAGCAGCCCAAGCGAAAAGGTTTCTTGGAAATTTTTGGCAAAAAGGAAAGACAAGTAGCAATGTCTTGTCAAGTGCAACACTATTAAAGCCTTGTATAGGTATAACGATCAATTTAGTAAAAAATGACATTCTATTTGCTTACAATAATGCTTGCTCTCGTCTTTATTTGTAAGACTGTATTCTATTGCTGGAATTTGTTGTCTTTATCCCTGTTGCTTAAATTATCTTACGAAAACGTATTTTCTTATAAAAGCCGCTCCCTCTGTCAGTTATTTTTTATATCTTTGCACATTATTTAAGATTCGTGCTGATGTGTCGTGAAGACCACAGAAAACGAGCGGAATACAGAAAAAAAACAAAAAATAGAAGAATGAAGAAGTTTAGACTCGTAGACAATGTCATGGGCTGGCTGACATTCCTTGTCGCGGCTTTCGTCTATTGCTCTACTATCGAACCGACAGCCTCTTTCTGGGACTGTCCGGAGTTTATCACCACAGGCTACAAACTGGAAGTGGGGCATCCGCCGGGCGCGCCGTTCTTCATGCTTACGGCCAATATCTTCTCGCAGTTTGCCAGCGACCCGTCGCAGGTGGCGATGATGGTGAACACGATGTCGGCACTGTTGTCGGCACTGTGTATCCTGTTCCTGTTTTGGTCCATCACCCATCTCACGCGCAAGTTGCTTGTAGGCAGTGGCACTGCCATCAGCACGGCACGGCTGATTGCCATTGAGGCGTCAGGACTTGTGGGGGCTTTGATATACACATTCTCGGACACGTTCTGGTTCTCGGCAGTAGAGGGCGAAGTCTATGCCTATTCGTCGGCATTTACGGCTGTGGTGTTTTGGCTTATCCTCAAATGGGAGGACAATGCCGACCAGCCTCACAGCGACCGCTGGCTTGTGCTGATAGCCTATATGACGGGACTCTCTATCGGTGTCCATCTGCTGAATCTCCTCTGTATCCCGGCGATAGTGCTGGTATATTATTATAGGAAGAACCCTACGGCCAATCTCTGGGGCTCGCTTGCTGCGCTTGCGGTATCCTTTGTCATAGTCGCCGCGGTGCTCTATGGTGTTGTGCCAGGGATAATCACAGTAGGAGGGTGGTTTGAGCTGTTCTTCGTGAATACCCTTTCCTGCCCATTCAATACAGGTGTCATCATATATCTTGTGCTCCTTGTGGGGACGGTGCTTTGGGCTATCTACGAGAGCTTTACAGGCAAGAATAAGAGGCGTGAGGATATCTCTTTCCTCGCCTCGGTGGGTATGCTCGGCATACCGTTCTACGGCTACGGATGGTCTGCTGCGGTGACAGGTATCGTGGTTCTTGCCCTGCTGTGGGGCGTGTTGCAGTATAAGCGTGGCGGAAAGGCTTTTGTCACATCACGGTTCAAGAACACATCTCTTCTCTGTATGCTGATGCTTATGATAGGCTACAGCACATACGCTGTCATTGTCATACGCTCGGCTGCCAATCCTCCTATGGACCAGAACTCCCCAGAGGATATATTCACCCTCGGCAACTATCTCAGCCGTGACCAGTATGGCGACAGGCCACTGGCATATGGTGAGGCATACACATCGCAGGTGGCTCTGGAGGTTGATGGAAACATATGCAAGCCTGTGATGAAGACCGGTGCGCCGATAATACAGAAGGTGGAGAAGCACAGTGAGGATGAACCGGACAGATATTTCACAGTGCGCACGAAAGACAAGTATGTCTATGCGCAGAACATGCTCTTCCCACGTATGCACAGCTCGGCACATGCACAGCAGTATGAGGACTGGATGGGCGGAGTGCAGGGCACGGAGGTGCCTTTCGACCGTTGCGGCGAGCAGATAATGGTGAAGATGCCGACAATGGCGGAGAACATAAGGTTCTTCCTCTCATATCAGTGCAACTTCATGTACTGGAGATATTTCATGTGGAACTTTGCAGGCCGTCAGAACGACTTGCAGGGCAACGGCGAACTGGAGCACGGCAACTGGATAACGGGCATCCCGTTCATAGACAACATGATGCTCGGAGACCAGTCGCTTCTGCCTGATGAACTGAAGGAGAACAAGGGACATAACGTCTTCTACTGTCTCCCGTTGCTGCTCGGCCTGATAGGTCTCTTCTGGCAGGCATTCCGCGGCGACAAGGGCATACAGCAGTTCTGGGTGGTATTCTTCCTGTTCTTCATGACAGGTCTTGCCATCGTGCTCTACTTGAACCAGACACCGAGTCAGCCTCGTGAGCGTGATTATGCGTATGCAGGCTCGTTCTATGCTTTCGCCATCTGGTGCGGTATGGGCGTAGCCGCGATACTTGACATCATAGAGCGTAAGTTGAAGATGAGCAATGCCGGCATTGCCGCTGTCGTCGGACTGATATGTCTTCTCGTCCCGATACAGATGGCAAGCCAGACATGGGACGACCACGACCGTTCCGGACGATATACCTGCCGTGACTTCGGACAGAACTATCTCAACTCAATGCAGGACACAGGCTATCCTATAATATTCACGAACGGTGACAATGACACGTTCCCTCTTTGGTACAACCAGGATGTGGAGGGTGTTGGCACGAGCGCACGTGTCTGCAACCTTTCCTATCTGCAGACAGACTGGTATATCGACCAGATGGTGCGTCCGGCTTACGACTCTCCCTCTCTTCCTATCACATGGCCACGCGTGGACTACTGCTCCGGAACCAACGAGTATGTGTCCATAGAGCCTGAATATAAGGCACAGATACTGCAGCTCTATAAGGATAATCCTGAGGCTGCAAAGAAGGCATGGGGCGAGGAACCGTTTGAGGTGAAGAATATCATCAAGTACTGGGTTCGTGAAGGTACGGACGAGGAGGGTACGCATATCATCCCTACGGATACTCTCTATCTTACTGTCGACAAGGAGGCTGTGAGGAAATCCGGCATGATGATGGCGGCCGATACCATACCGGACAGGATGGTTATCTCGCTTGCAGGCAAGCGCGCGCTTTATAAGGGCGACCTCATGCTTCTGGAGATGCTTGCCAATGCCAACTGGACACGTCCGTTATATGTTGCGCTCACAGTGGGACAGGAAAACTATATGAATCTCGGTGATAACTTTGTGCAGGAAGGTCTTGTCAACCGTATCACTCCTTTCACCACAAATGTGGAAGGCGCAAGTAACTACGATACGGAGCGCGTATATAATAATGTGATGAAACGCTTCAAGTTCGGCGGACTTGACAAGAAGGGGCTCTATCTCGACGAGACGGTATCGCGCATGTGCTATACGCATAAACGCCTGTTTGCCGGTCTTGCCCTGCACCTCATAGCTGAAGGGCAGACGGCCAAGGCAAAGAAGGTGCTGGCTTACATGAACAAGGTGATGCCTGAGTATAATGTCCCGACGACCTATCTCTCAGGAGGTCTTGACATCATCCGCTGCTACGCACAGCTTGGAATGAAGCAGGAGGCTCTGCGCATCGTCGGCAACATGTGGAAGAACTGTCAGCAGTATATGCGCTGGTACATGTCTCTCGATGCAAACCGCTTCAGCCAGGCGCAGCGCGACTGCCTGTATCAGATATACGTTATGCGCTCGCTCATAGACCTGACGGAAGCTGTTGACACGGCACAGGCGGACAAGATGGTGAAACAGCTCTCTGCAACAGTGTATGCATACCAGAACAAGGGCGGAATAATTCCTGACGAGTTTTAAGGTAAGGAAGTGAACAGAATCAATGTATGATATAAAGCGCGGTTATTTTTGAAATGTCTTTTTCCTGTAATGAAGGAGCATAGCGGTCTATGTGACGGAGTGACAAGGTGGAAGCAGTCAAAAATAACTGCGTTTATACATGTATGATTAAGGCACTTGCTTTATTATACAGCGTATCGTTTAATTTAGTTGACCTATTTATGTTTATAGAACAACCGTCAAAATGGTTGCGATGGCTTTACCCTAAGGCGTTGTGGCGTATGGACGAAAACGAGCACTCGGTGTATCTGACCTTTGACGATGGCCCGATACCTGAGTCTACTCCGTATATCCTCAAGACGTTGCATGAGTTTGACATCAAGGCAACATTCTTTGTCGTTGGAGACAATGTCCATAAGTATCCAGACCTGTACCGTCAGATACTTGAGGATGGCCATCAGGTGGGCAACCACACTTACAATCATATCGGGTCCGCACGCCATACGATAAGTTTCTTTGAGAGAAATGTCGACAAGTGTTTCAAGGTGATGGACGAGTACAATCCTTTCCTTCAGGAGACTGATGGCGATTCTGACAGGAAAGGACATGTACGTGGGCAGAACCTTCTGTTCCGTCCGCCCCACGGCTGGATGCTCCCGACACAATATCTGCGATACAAGAGCAAGTTGCGCATCGTGATGTGGGATCTTGTCACTCGTGACTACTCCAGGCTCCTTTCCCCGTATGATGTTGTGCGCAATGTGAAGAACTACACCCGAAACGGCAGCATAATAACATTTCATGACTCGTTGAAGTCAATAGACAAGCTGTATTTTGCCCTGCCGGCATCGTTGAGATGGCTTAAGTCGCAGGGATATGAGTTCAAGACTTTCGACTGATTTAAGGAAAATAGGATTTTACTTATAATATTGACATTTTGACATCCGGCAGATGCCAAAATGACATGAGAACCTCAGAGGCATGACCTTTGAGGTTCTTTGTTTTAGAATGACACCGTCGGTATATAGCATATTGACAGTTGTCGTGATAACGAAAAGAATATAACAGAAACATATAAAAGAAAGGAGTAAACCATGAACAATTACAACAGAAACAATACTGGGAACAATGCCGGCACTCCACTGCAGCATCTTCCTAAGTATGCAAAGAATCTTGTGGAGGATGCACGGCTGGGAAAACTTGACCCGGTCATCGGCCGTGACGAGGAGATACGCCGCGTCTTGCAGATACTCTCGCGCCGTACGAAGAACAACCCGATACTCATCGGTGAGCCTGGTACGGGAAAGACTGCTATAGTCGAGGGACTGGCGCAGAGGATTGTCAGGGGCGATGTCCCGGAAAATCTTAAGCGCAAGCAACTGTACACTCTTGATATGGGTGCGCTTATAGCAGGAGCGAAGTATAAAGGAGAGTTTGAGGAGCGTCTTAAAGGCGTTGTGAATGAGGTGGTACAGTCTAACGGCGAAATAATCCTCTTCATAGACGAGATACACACCCTTGTAGGTGCCGGTGCCGGCGATGGTGCCATGGATGCCGCAAACATACTGAAACCTGCTCTTGCCCGCGGTGAACTGAGAGCCGTTGGCGCAACGACTCTCAATGAATATCAGAAGTATTTTGAGAAGGATAAGGCTCTTGAGAGAAGGTTTCAGACCGTCATGGTCAATGAGCCTGACGAGTTGAGCGCAATATCTATCCTACGTGGATTGAAGGAAAGGTATGAGAACCATCACAAAGTCCGTATCCAGGATGATGCTTGCATTGCCGCCGTACAGCTGTCGGAGCGATACATCTCGGAGCGTTTCCTGCCGGATAAGGCTATAGACCTTATGGATGAGGCTTCGGCAAAGCTCAGGATGGAACGTGACTCTGTTCCAGAGGAACTTGACGAGATAAGCCGCAGGCTTGCACAGCTGGAGATAGAGCGTGAGGCTATAAAGCGTGAGGACAATAAAGAGAAACTTGCACAGCTTGACAATGACATCGACTCTCTTCGCAAACAGGAAAAGGAATTCCGCGACCGCTGGGAGGGAGAGCGTCTCCTTATCAACAATATCCAGCAGAAAAAGGAACTTATCGAGCGGCTGAGATTTGAGGCAGACAGAGCTGAGCGTGAAGGCAACTATGGCCG
>JAIDEM010000237.1:0-2032 GCA_029054825.1 Prevotella sp.
ATGCTATGCATGATGTGCCGATGACCATTCTGTCCGTGATGTCATAGTTTGTGCATGTCTCCGCTGTTTCCCTTGTAAGGCGCAGGTAGTCGGCAGAGAATGCCGCAAGGTCTTCAGAGAAAGGGATGTCGCACGAACTGACCTAATAATTGTGTGCATACATAAAGAATAACAGGAAATGAAATCTACGGATTCATGCTTTCATCCATTGGCGGTGTGTCAGTCTCTTCCCGAGAAGCTCAACTGTCCGTTTTATTACCAGCCACATCCGTTGTGCAGACAGGCAGCAGCGGAGGTGCAGGAGGATATCTGCGCCATGACTGAGTGGCAGGACGAGGTTGCCGGAGGCAAGATGTTCGGAGTGCTTGTCGTGAAGGACAGTGAAGGGAATACCGGCTATCTCCGCGCCTATTCAGGTCAGATATGCGGCAAGGCAGACTGGCAGGGATGGGTGCCTGCTGTCTTTGACTATCTTCAGCCAGACGGATATTTTGCCGTACATGAGACAGAAATATCCGTCTTGAACAGTGAGATAGCGGCTATGGAGCAGTCACCTCGCCATCTTCTTGACTGTGCGCGTCTTGCCAAAAGGAGGGAAGAGGGTGAGCGGCAGATAGGGGAGTATCGCACTTTCTTGGCGGCGCAGAAGGCGCAGCGTGCCGTGAGGCGTGCGGCAGGAGAGGATGCTGAGATGCTGATAAAGGAGAGCCAGTTTCAGAAAGCGGAGTTCCGCAGGCTGAAAAGTATGGTGAAGACATCGCTGCAACCTCTGGAAGAGGCTGTGGCGCGCCATGGCAGGGAGCTTGCCGCACGCAGGCTTCGGCGCAAGCAGATGTCGGACGCCCTGCAACACTGGCTGTTTGAGCATTTTGTGATGTGTAACGGAATAGGCGGGAAAAAGAACCTTATAGAGATATTTGCCGACACTCCGGCGGCCGTACCGCCGTCTGGGACTGGTGAATGTTGCGCCCCCAAGCTCCTGCAGCATGCTTTCCTGCAAGGATACAAGCCTTTGGCGGTTGCGGAGTTTTGGTGGGGACGGTCGCCCGAGGGAGAGATACGCCATCACGGGGAGTTTTATCCGGCTTGTCAAGGGAAGTGCAGACCTGTGCTCGACTTTATGCTTCAAGGTCTTGATGTAGAGGAAAACCCGTTGTTTCAGCCTGAAGACAGGACAGACTTGCCGATAGTTTATGAGGACGCCTACCTGCTTGCGGCAGACAAACCGGCAGGGATGCTCGCCGTGCCGGGTAAGGGTCAGCGGCTGTCGGCGCAGGAGATTCTCTCCTCAAGATATGGGGCGGTTTACGCCTGCCATAGGCTTGACATGCAGACCTCCGGCATATTGCTCTTTGCCAAGACGGCGGAGATGCAGCGCACGATGCAGGGGATGTTTGCCCGACGTGAGGTGCACAAGATGTATACGGCAGTCCTTGACGGCATCAGCGGACGCCCCTCATCAGGTGATATAGAATTGCCGCTGTCTCCTGACTATGAGAACCGTCCGCGTCAGCGTGTGGATTTTGCAGCAGGGAAGCCAGCCATGACACATTATAATATAATGCATACGCGCGACGGAAGGTCGGTTGTTGAGCTTTTCCCTATGACAGGCCGCACGCATCAGCTACGTATTCATTGCGCACATCCTGACGGTCTGGGTGTGCCTATAGTAGGGGACGATTTGTATGGACATCATTCACAGCGTCTTCTCCTCAATGCCCAGCACATGGAGTTTACACATCCCGTGACTTCAATTCCGGTCGTCATAGAGTCAGGGATTGATATTGTGGACATATAGCCTGCTGATAGCATTGGGACAATGCCATGGAGCAGGAGCGTATCTACAGGTTATGTCCTTTACGGAGGCTATTGGCTTGATTTGAGCCCAGCTTATTTGGCTATGTCAGATTTATTTCCTATCTTTGCATAAGCTAAGCTTCACCTCAGCAATTTCAAGCAAGCTTGATTGCGTTCGGTTTGCATTATCTTTGCATAAGCTAAGCTTCACATCAGCAATTCCAAGCAGGCTTGA
>JAIDEM010000237.1:2132-20619 GCA_029054825.1 Prevotella sp.
TTGCGTTCGGTTTGCATTATCTTTGCATAAGCTAAGCTTCACCTCAGCAATTCCAAGCAGGCTTGATTGCGTTCGGTTTGCATTATCTTTGCATAAGCTAAGCTTCACCTCAGCAATTCCAAGCAGGCTTGATTGCGTTCGGTCGGCATTGTCTGTACAAGAAAACACTAACTTTATAACAAACGGAATATATCATGGAAAAGAACAATCAGCAGCAGATGCAGTTGGAGATACAGCCGGACGTGGCTCTCGGCAATTATTCCAACTTTGCGGTAATCAGTCATTCAAGTTCAGAGTTTATTGTGGATTTCGCCACGATACTCCCTGCGATGCCGAAGGCCAATGTCGCTACACGTGTCATCATGGCTCCAGAACATGCAGTCCGTCTTCTCGGTGCCCTGCAGGACAATATCAAGCGTTACGAACAGCAGTTCGGCAAGATACAGATGCCGGGTATGCCTGTGCAGCGCACTATAGCACCGTTCTCCAACGGCACAGGCGGAGAGGCTTGACTTTCTCTGCGGAAACGGTCTGTAGCAGTGAATAAACGGCGGACGCTCCCCTCATCAGGAGGGAACGTCCGCCGTTTATTGTAAGAAAGAAGTATCTGCGATACACCGAGAGGCCTGTGTCCTGCATGCCTGTGCGGAGTATCATTTATGCTTGCGGTTAGCACGCTGCTGACGGTACTTGGCCTTCTGCATGGCAGAGCCGGAACCGTGAGCGCCGGTGACATATTTCTTCTTCTTGGCCTTGGTCTTCACCTTGCCGTCATCCGTGCTCTTCCGCTGACCGCCACGGCCGAAATTGATGCCGTTCTGTAGTATCAGGTCAAAATCATCCATAGTGCTTTTGCTTTTAAGGAGTCTGTCGGTCGGGACTGGAAATGTGTCTGCCGACAGACTCGTTTTTTATAAGATATGCCTGCAGGAGGGCAGTATGCCCGTCTGCAGGTCTTCTGTTTATCAATGATGGAAGAGGCGCACTCCGGTGAATGCCATAGTGATGCCGTACTTGTCGCAGGTCTCTATGACATTGTCGTCGCGTACAGAGCCTCCAGCCTGTGCTATATACTCCACGCCGGACTTATGGGCGCGCTCGATATTGTCTCCGAACGGGAAGAAGGCGTCTGAGCCAAGAGCCACGCCTCTGTTCTCGGCAATCCATGCCTTCTTCTCCTCGCGTGTAAGAGGTTCCGGCTTCTCAGAGAAGAACATCTGCCATGTTCCCTCGGCAAGTACGTCCTCATAGTCGTCGGAGATATACACGTCTATGGTGTTGTCACGGTCAGCACGGCGTATGCCCTCCTTCCATGGGAGGTTCATGACCTTCGGACACTGGCGGAGCCACCAGATGTCGGCCTTGTTTCCTGCGAGGCGTGTGCAGTGGATACGTGACTGCTGGCCGGCGCCGATGCCTATGGCCTGTCCGTTCTTGACATAGCAAACAGAGTTTGACTGTGTGTATTTCAGTGTGATAAGTGCTATGATGAGGTCGCGCTTTGCTTCCTCTGTGAAGACCTTTGCCTGTGTAGGGATATTCTCGAAGAGGGCGTTATCGGCGAGATTTACTTCGTTGCGTCCCTGCTCGAATGTGATTCCGAAGCACTGCTTCGTCTCTACCTGTGCAGGCTTGTATGTCGGGTCAATCTTTATTACGTTATATGTACCTTTCCTTTTCTCCTGGAGTATGGCAAGAGCTTCTGGAGTATAGTCTGGGGCGATGACACCGTCAGAAACCTCGCGCTTGATGATGAGTGCTGTCGCCTCGTCACAAGTGTCGGAGAGAGCGATGAAGTCGCCGTAGCTGGACATGCGGTCAGCACCTCTTGCGGCGGCATAGGCGCAGGCTATCGGTGTGAGAGGCACTTTAATGTCGTCCACGAAATACACCTTCTTGAGAGTGTCAGACAGTGGAAGTCCTACAGCGGCGCCAGCTGGGCTTACGTGCTTGAAGCTGGCGGCGGCAGGCAGTCCTGTCGCCTCTTTCAGTTCCTTGACGAGCTGCCATGAGTTGAAGGCGTCAAGAAAGTTGATGTAGCCTGGGCGGCCGTTAAGCACTTCGATAGGCAACTCTCCTTCTTGCATGAAGATGCGCGAAGGCTTCTGGTTCGGATTGCATCCGTACTTTAACTGTAATTCTTTCATTTTTTATATCAGTAGTGGTTGGTATTCCGGATAAATTGCGTACCTTTGCATAAGATAAGCTGCACCTCAGCAATTCCAAGTAAGTTTGATTGCATTCGGTTTGCATTATCTTTGCATAAGATAAGCTGCACCTCAGCAATTTCAAGCAAGCTTGATTGCGTTCGGTTTGCATTATCTTTATAATCGATAAACATCATCAATGTCATGAAGAAAGATATCGGACGGCTGCTTGCGGAAGTAGAGAGCAAGTTACTGAAACGCATTCACGAACGCCCCTCCAAGGAGGCTCTTGACCGTCTTGCCTTGTTTGTGGGTTTCCAAGACTGGGAGAGTTTCAGGAAGGAACTGCATGAAGGCGAGGACATGTACCAGGAAGAGGACAGTGCTGACGATGCGAAGCCAGGCACAGAACGCCAGTGATGCTATTTCTTTTTCTTCTTCTTTTTCAGGTCGTCTTCGGTCGTTACGGCTATGCGTCGGTTGCTGTTGTCACGCAATACTTGCAGTACTATCTCCGAGACCTGCTGCTTCAGTTCTGAGATAAACTGCTGTGCATCATATTTATGGTGCTCTATATCGCGCAGTTTCTTCTCCCAGATGCCTGTAAGTTCGCAGGATTTCAGCAGTTCCTCGCGTATTATGTCTATCAGGTCTATGCCCGTCGGCGTGGCAAGCAGGTTCTTGCGTTCACGGCGGATATAATGCCGCTTGAACAGAGTCTCTATGATTCCGGCACGCGATGACGGCCTTCCTATGCCGTTCTCTTTCAGTGCGGCGCGCAGAGACTCATCCTCGACGAACTTTCCTGCCGTCTCCATGGCGCGGAGCAGTGTCGCTTCGGTATAGTATTTCGGTGGAGCTGTCTGCTTCTCCGTGAGAGTCGGCGTGTGCGGTCCGCTCTCTCCCTTCACGAAGTTAGGCAATGTCCGTTCCTCATCCTCTTTTTTCTCGCTGTCGGCAGAGGCGTTCTCGCCGACGGTTCCTGTCTTCTGCTCTTTCGAGAAGACGACACGCCATCCAGGCTCGAGTATCTCCTTGCCGCTGACCTTAAACTCCACCTTCTCCTTTTCTCCCTGCACCTCTCCGTTTACCGTGGTGGTGCTTATGATGCAGTCTGGGTAAAAGACGGCAATGAAGCGTCGTGCAATGAGGTCAAAGACATTGCGCTCGGCATCGTTGAGACCCTGTGGAGGCACTCCTGTAGGGATTATGGCATGGTGGTCGGTGACCTTTGAAGAGTCGAAGATACGCTTAGACTTCGGCAGTTTCTTGCCACCCAAAGGCCTCACGAGGTCGGCATAAGGAGCCTGTCCTGCATATTTCGTCTGAAATAGTCCGTTGAGCGTCTGCGGGCATTTGGGGTAAATGTCGTCAGAGAGATACTGTGTGTCGACGCGCGGATATGTCGTGAATTTCCTTTCGTACAGAGACTGTATCGTCCTCAGTGTCATGTCAGCCGAGTAGGAGAACTTCTTGTTGCATTCCACCTGCAGGGATGTAAGGTCGAAAAGTTGCGGACACTGTTCCTTGCCCTTCTTCTTCTCAACCTTTGTCACAGTGAACGGCCTGCCCTCTATGATGGAGAAGGCAGCCTCGCCTTCCTCTTTCTTCAGGTATTTGCCTTTCGTGGCGGTGAATGTTGTGCCGCGGAATATCGTGGAAAGCACCCAATAGGGTTCCGGGACGAAATTCTCTATTTCCCTTTGCCGGTTCACTATCAGTGCGAGAGTAGGGGTCTGCACTCGTCCTACGGAGAGAATCTGCCGGTTCTGCCCGTATTTTAGCGTGTACAGGCGTGTGGCATTCATGCCGAGCAGCCAGTCGCCGATGGCGCGTGAGAGCCCAGCGAAGTACAGCGACTGATACTCGCTCTGGTCTTTAAGGTTCTGGAAGCCTTCGCGTATGGCATCCTCTGTCAGCGAACTTATCCACAGTCGCTTGACAGGACACGTGGCTCCGGCCTTCTGCATGACCCATCTCTGTATCAGTTCGCCTTCCTGTCCGGCATCTCCGCAGTTTATTATGCCGTCGGCAGCCTTCATCAGCTTCTCTATTATGGCAAACTGTTTCTCTATGTGTTGGGCAGGGATGAGCTTGATGCCGAATCGCGGAGGCAGCATAGGCAATGCCGAGAGCGACCACGCCTTCCAACGGTCGGTGTAGTCGTTCGGCTCTTTCAGCTCGCACAGGTGACCGAAAGTCCATGTCACCTGATAGCCGTTGCCCTCTATATATCCGTCCTTTGCCTGTGTCGCCCCTATGACCTTGGCGATGTCACGGGCGACGGACGGTTTCTCAGCGATGCAAACTATCACGTTTTCTTCTGTTTCTGTATTTAGCGGTTGGAGTACATGGACTCGTAGTATTTCTCGTATTCGCCGCTTGTGATGTTGTCCATCCAAGCCTCGTTCTCGAGATACCACTTGACGGTTTTCTCAATACCCTCCTCAAATTGCAGTGAAGGCTCCCATCCGAGTTCCTTCTGGAGCTTTGTGGAGTCTATGGCATAGCGGGCGTCATGGCCGAGACGGTCGGTGACATAGGTTATGAGGTCGAGGTCTGCTCCCTCAGGACGGCCGAGCAGACGGTCTACAGTCTTGATGACAGTCTTGATGATATCGATGTTCTTCCACTCGTTGAAGCCGCCGATATTATATGTCTCGGCGATTTTCCCGTTATGGAAGATCACATCGATGGCACGTGCATGGTCTACGACATACAGCCAGTCGCGCACGTTCTCGCCCTTTCCGTATACTGGGAGCGGCTTGCGGTGGCGTATGTTGTTGATGAAGAGAGGGATGAGCTTCTCTGGGAACTGGTACGGACCGTAGTTGTTCGAGCAGTTGGTCACTATCGTCGGCATGCCGTAAGTGTCATGGAAGGCGCGTACGAAGTGGTCGGAACTTGCCTTTGATGCTGAGTATGGAGAGTGTGGGTTGTATTTTGTCGTCTCGTAGAAGAAGTCCTTTCCGTATGCGAGATGGTGCTCTGACGATGATGCCGTGGTAGTGAACGGAGGTTCTATGCCTTCAGGGTTTGTCATTTCGAGAGCTCCGTAGACCTCGTCAGTAGAGATATGGTAGAAGCGCTTGCCCTCGTATCCCTCAGGCAGAGATTCCCAGTAGAGCTTTGCTGCCTGCAGGAGTGTCAGTGTGCCCATGACGTTTGTGCGTGCGAAAGTGAACGGGTCCTTGATGCTGCGGTCAACATGGCTTTCTGCGGCGAGGTGTATGATACCGTCTATCTGTTCTTCCTGCATGAGCTTGTAGAATGCATCGAAGTCGCAGATGTCCATCTTCACGAACTTGTAGTTAGGCTTGTCCTCGATGTCCTTGAGGTTTGCGAGATTGCCGGCATACGTCAGTTTGTCAAGGTTTATGATCTTGTACTCAGGATACTTGTTCACGAAAAGTCGGACAACATGTGAGCCGATAAATCCGGCACCGCCAGTAATGACAATCGATTTCATGATGTTGCTTTTTAGAGATGTTGAAAATATGTAGAAATGGTCTTTTAACACATGGATTCCAGTCATGTCAGCTGTCCAGAGACGAGTAGCGCGGTGTGTTCGTTGACCATGGCGCGACTTGTTTCGGTGCCTCT
The DNA here is from genome assembly GCA_029054825.1 of Prevotella sp. Classification (GTDB taxonomy): domain Bacteria; phylum Bacteroidota; class Bacteroidia; order Bacteroidales; family Bacteroidaceae; genus Prevotella. The sequence continues at coordinate 7,883 of JAIDEM010000237.1, forward strand.
GCACAATTGCGATTGGCATGCTTTGACAGTTCCTTCGCTATGCGGTCATTCTCTGACAGTTCGGCGGCAGGAGTGTTCATCGGGTCCCTCTCCATCTTGCGGAAGCGGCGCATGTGCACAGTCATCATCACGGCGGCTACGACGGCTGCTATGGCATCGCTTGTCGGGAGTGCCGCCCATACGCCGTTGATGCCGTATAGAGGCGGCAGGGCGATTATCAGCGGTATCAGGAAAAGCATCTGTCTTGAGAGTGACAGGAATGCGCTGATCTTTGCCTTGCCTATGGAGAGGAAGAAGTTTGTCACTACAATCTGGTAGCCCACGATAGGGAACAGGAGCATATTGATACGCAGTCCGTGTGTCGCAGCCTCTATCAGTTCGCTGTCAGTAGTGAAGAGACGTATGAGTGTCCTCGGGAAGAATTCTCCCACAGTCCATCCTACGAGCATTACCACCGTGGCGCTTGCGATGGCATAGTTCAGGGTCTTGAGCATGCGGCCGTACTGCCTTGCGCCGAAGTTGTATCCGACGATAGGCTGCATGCCCTGGTTGATGCCGATGCATATCATCACGAACATGAACGAAATCCTGTTTCCTATGCCGTAGGCACCTACCGCCATGTCACCTCCATAGGATACGAGGGCGTTGTTTATGAAGATGATTACAAGGCATGCGCAGGCGTTCATGAGGAACGGCGAGACGCCTATCCCGATGATGCGCCGCACGAGGTCGGCTTTCGGGCGGTATATGCCACGGTGCAGATGCAGCAGCTCGTTCTTGTCGGAGAGCAGCCGGAACTGCCAGCAGAGCGCGAGCAACTGTGCGAGGACCGTTGCCAGTGCCGCGCCGCGTATGCCCATATCGAGGCCGTAGATGAATAAAGGGTCGAGTATGGTGTTTGTCACCACGGTGAATATCGTGGCGTACATCGCCATCTTTGGCTTCGAGGCGGCGCGGAGCACGGCATTCATGCCGAAGTACAGCTGCGTGATAATGTTTCCGCAGAGGATTATCTCCATGTACTCACGAGCGTACGGCAGAGTCTGGTCAGACGCTCCGAAGAACCGCAGTATCGGGTTAAGGAACAAGAGGCACACTATGGCAAAGACGATGCCGGTGATGGAATTGAGTGTGACATTGTTTCCGAGGATATTCTTCGCGCCTTCATAGTTCTTCTGTCCGAGGAACACGCTGATGAGTGTCGATGAGCCGAGACCCACAGCCGCGCCGAATGCGCCGGCGAGGTTCATGAAAGGAAATGTTATGGCAAGTCCTGCAATGGCCATCGGACCTACTCCTTGGCCTATGAATATGGAGTCCACCATGTTGTACAGAGAGCTTGCCACCATTGCCACAATGGCAGGCAAGGCATACTGCGCCAGCAGTCTGCTTACAGGCTTTGTGCCGAGTTCAAGTGTCTTCTGTTTCTGTTGCATTTTAAAGAATATTTGGTGCAAAATTACAAAAAATCTCTGTCATTACAGCATAAAATCTGTAAAAATGACTTTAACTCCTGTTTCTCTTGACATAATCGGTGTACATGCCCTCCGCGCCGTGCATGGCCGTGGCAGCCATGTCGTCTTCTTTCATGGGCGGAGTCCGTCTTCTTTCATGGGCGGTGCTGTGTCTGGGACGTGCTCTTGTGTCCTCTCACCGAAAAGAAAACCCATGGTGTTTTCGGTCGGCAATAGTCGCGTAAAAACGAGAGAGCGCTTATAACTTCAGAAAATCGCGGATTTTTGCAAAGGTTGTAATATTCTGATAATCACTGCTTTGTGCGGTAAAGGGTGGCGGGCGTGCACCGACAGGCGTGCGAAAGGTTACCTTTTGCAGGATGAAAGGTTACCTTTCACTGTGTGTAAGGTCATGGATGGTGTACTGTGTGACGGCTTTTTGTATTCTTTTCTGCCCGAAATGGCATGAAAACGGTCATGCCTTGCCGTGAAAACCGATATGGAGGGCATCATGCGAGGCCGTGTTTTCTGATTATGATAAATAGCGCATTTGAAAACCCGTGTGCTTTTTTACGCCGCAGATGCATCTCTCTTACGTCGCAGATGCATAGGAGACGGTGCAGAAAACACTGTTGCGCTTCTTTCCCGAGAACACCGTCCGCAAGTTCCGGCATGATAGAGCGTACAGGGCTCCATGACGCGCTTTTTTGCGTCCATGCCGACATTTGTGGCCGTTTCGTTCTTGTTTCTGTCATATTTTTATTACTTTTGCAGGGTAATAATTATGTAAAGCAGATATGACAAGTATAAAGCAAAGAGACGAATTGCAGTCTACGATTTGGAAAATAGCCAATGAGGTGCGCTGAATAATGAACGCATTGCGTTCACAATTGATTAATATAAACTTTCTCCAAAAAGCATGACTTTTGCAAAGGTCTTTACATAAAAGGGATTAGAACATAGCCGATAATTAATAGAACGTCTTCAATTACGTCCACATTGCGGACGTAATTGAATTTCAGCTTGTACAGGCACTGCTGATTGATGAGGTGAACAGTGTAAGGAATCGATGGAAAGAAATAAGGAGGACAGGCTGTAAACCTCGACTCGCGACAGCAGGACATATAAAAACTCTGGCAAATCAATAGAATCAAACGACAGAAAACATTGGAACATCTCTCACTATACGAACTCAACAGCCTTGTGCAGCAGACCATAGAGGAGTCCATGGTCATGCAGTATTGGGTGGAGGCGGAACTCGCCGAAGCCAACGAGCGGCGCGGACACCTGTTTCTCGACCTCGTGCAGAAGGACGGGAACGGCAATACTCCTGTGGCGCGTGCCTCGGCAAAGTGCTGGGCCTCGGCATGGACTGTCTTGAAGGCACACTTCGAGAGGGTTACGGGACAGCGCCTCGCGGCAGGCATGAAACTGTTGCTGAGGGTCTATCCGCAGTTTCATGTGGCATACGGATTCTCGTGGATAGTGACCGATATTGACCCGACATTCACTATCGGCGACATGGCGCGCCGCAGGCAGGAAATCGTGAGGCAACTGAAAGAGCAGGGCATCTTCGACCTGCAGAAAGAGCTTCGCCTGCCTATGCTGTGCCGACGCATAGCGGTCATCTCCAGCGAGACTGCCGCCGGATATGGGGATTTCTGCAACCAGTTGACGGAGAACGACTTCGGGTTCTCGTTCCGCACAAGGCTCTTCCCTGCCATAATGCAGGGCGAGAAGGTGGAGCAGTCCATCATCGCTGCCCTTGACAGGATATTTGCCGTGCAGGAGGAGTACGACTGTGTGGTGATAATACGCGGAGGAGGGGCGACAAGCGACATGGCCGGGTTTGACACTCTTGCCCTTGCGGAGAATGTCGCCAACTTCCCGTTGCCGATAATAACGGGCATCGGACACGACCGCGACGAGTGTGTGCTGGATATGGTCTCTCATCTCCGTGTCAAGACCCCTACGGCGGCCGCGGCATTCCTCGTGGACCATCTTGCGGCGGTATACGACCACATACTCTCGCTTGCAGAGCGTGTCGCGCAGTCCGTGAGGCATCGTCTTGAGATAGAGCGCATGCGCCTTGCCACACTGACGGCTAAACTGCCTATGGCGGCGCGTCAGAGCGTGCAGGGACGTGTCCACACGATAGATATCCTCTCGCACAGGGCTGCGGCGCTCGACCCGAAGCTGGTGCTGGCAAGAGGCTACTCGATGACGCTCTGCGGGGGAAAGATAGTAACAGACGCCAGGTCGCTCGCCGACGGAGATGTCATGGAGACACGGCTGGCTAAAGGAAAAATAAAATCTAAGGTATGGAAAAGGAAATGAAATATGAAGAGGCTGTCGCAGAGCTCGAAAGGGTTGTGACACAGATGGAGTCAGGACAGATGGACCTTGACGCTGTCACCGAGAAGCTGAAGAAGGCGCAGGAACTGATAAAATACTGTAAGGAGCGTCTCACGGAGACTGACGGCGAAATACAGAAAATATTGGATGGCGAAGCGTGATTTGTCACAATTTGTTTGCATATATGCAGGAATTAATGTACTTTTGCAATCTAATAAGGCAAAACGCTTTAGAATTGAAATCACAAAACAATAAAAGATTGTAATATGGAGACAAAGGACTTCGACTGGTCAAACCTTGGATTCGGATATCACAAGACAGACTACAATGTACGCTGCTACTACCGCGACGGGAAATGGGGTGAGATGGAAATCTGCTCCGACGAGTATATCAATATGCACATGGCTGCCACCTGCCTGCACTACGGACAGGAGGCGTTTGAGGGACTGAAGGCTTACCGCTGCCCAGACGGCAAGGTCCGTGTGTTCCGCTCTGACGAGAACGCTGCGCGCCTGCAGTCTACCTGCCGCGGAATACTCATGCCGGAGGTGAGCACGGAGATGTTCAACACCATGGTAGACACGGTGGTGAAGCTCAACCAGCAGTATATACCTACCTACGAGAGCGGTGCTACGCTGTATATCCGCCCGTTGCTCGTGGGCATATCGGCACAGGTGGGAGTGCATCCTGCCACGGAATACATGTTCCTCATATTCGTCACGCCGGTGGGACCTTATTTCAAGGGCGGATTCTCCACCAATCCTTATGTCATCGTGCGCGACCATGACCGCTCCGCTCCGCTTGGTACAGGTATATATAAGGTGGGCGGAAACTATGCTGCATCGCTCTATGCTAACGACTGGGCGCACAAGATGGGATACGCCTGCGAGTTCTACCTTGATGCCAAGGAGCATAAATACATCGACGAATGTGGCGCGGCAAACTTCTTCGGCATAAAGGACAATACATATGTCACTCCGCTGTCGACCTCCATACTGCCGTCCATCACAAACAAGTCGCTCATGCAGCTTGCCGAGGATATGGGCATGAAGGTGGAGCGCCGGCAGATACCTGAGGAGGAGCTCGACACGTTTGAAGAGGCCGGTGCCTGCGGCACAGCGGCGGTGATATCGCCTATCTCGAGGATAGATGATATCGAGACAGGCAAATCGTATGACTTCGGCGAGAAGCCTGGACCAGTCTCCGAACTCCTGTATACCAAGCTGCGCAACATACAGTATGGCATAGAGCCGGACGTACACGGATGGACCCGTGTCGTGATAGACTGATATGGGCTGTGTATGCCTGACATGTAGAAAAAACATCATTCACTTACTAAAAACAAATATTATGTTACAAAACAGTCAGATTCGCAAAAGAGCCTTGGAGGCTCTTGATGGCAACTGGGGCAGTGCCGCAGTCTTCATGTTAGTGTATATCGTCATAACTTTCATTGTCTCTAACGGCGGACAGATTTGCCTCTCGCCGCTCGGGAGTGCATGGCAGGCTCTCGGCAGTCTGGCTTCAGTCCTGCTCATCCCGATGGGTTATGCCCTGACAGTGGGCTTCCTCGGCTTCCTGCGTGGAAGAAAACTGGAAGTGGCAGGCCTTTTCAGGTATTATCCGGTAGGACGTGTGTGGATACTTGGCGTATTGACAGCTATATACACCATACTTTGGTCACTCCTGCTGATTATTCCTGGCGTTATCAAGGCTTATTCATACATGATGGCGCCTTATATCCTGAAGGATAATCCGGAGATGGGGGGCGAGGAAGCTATCGTGGAGAGCATGAAGATGATGAAGGGCTACAAGATGAAGCTCTTCCTCCTTGACCTCTCGTTCATCGGCTGGGCAATCCTTGCATTGTTGACTCTTGGTCTCGGATTCATCCTGCTTTATCCTTATGTGCTCACAGCACGTGCCAAATTCTACGAGGAATTGAAGGCTGAACGTGGCGAGTGTGTGAAAGAAACGGTTTAACTCTTTCCGACAGACGCAGATGGGAAAGGGAAAACTGGCGAAATTCGCTGATATGGAACGCTATGAGAATGTGTTCCAGTATCCATATTCTGTTGTCGACAATGTGCCTTTCGACATGAAAGGCCATTGGCGAGAGCAGTTCTTTCATAATGACAATCCTATAATCCTTGAACTCGGTTGCGGCAAAGGCGAGTACACCGTGGAGCTTGCACGGCTGTATCCTGATTGCAATTTCATAGGTGTGGACATCAAGGGGGCGAGGATGTGGACCGGCGCGACACAGGCTCTGCAGGACGGGCTGAAGAATGTGGCATTCCTGCGAACCTCAATAGAAATCATCGACCGTTTCTTCGCAGAAGATGAGGTACAGGAGATATGGCTGACATTCTCCGATCCGCAGATGAAGAATCCGCGCAAGCGTCTCACCTCCACATACTTCATGGAACGCTACCGCCGTTTCCTTGTCGACGGAGGCATAGTCCATCTGAAGACAGACTCCAACTTCCTCTTCACATATACATCGTATATGGTGGACACCAATGCTCTGCCTCTGCTCTTCCGCACTACCGACCTGTATCATCAGGAGGGGCTGGACGAGGAGACAAGGCGCATACTTTCCATACAGACCTATTACGAGTCTATGTGGATAGCACGCGGACTGAACATCAAGTACCAGAAATTCCGCCTTCCGCGTACCGCTGTATTGCAGGAGCCGGATGTGGAGATAGAGCTTGACGACTACCGCTCCTATCACCGTGACAAGCGTTCGTCGTTGGAGAAAGCAAAATGAACTTCTGTCCTCTGAGGACAGGGGACAACGACAGGAGACACTTGTCTTTGATACTTATGACTTGCAAAATGGGGAAACGGATGTGAATGACACAGTCCGTTTCCCCATTTTTCCTTATGTCTTGCGATACGGTTACCTGCCAGCCGTTGAGGCTTTGACAGGCAACCGTACTGTCTTTTACTTTACAAATTTCTTTCCGTTGCGCAGGACGATGCTGCCGTCCTTTACGAATGCTGGCGTGATACGCTGTCCTGCAAGGTTGTACATCTGCTGTCCTGCATTATCATCAGTGCTGTTCAGCTCATGTATGCCTGTCACAGTCTCCTGCAATTTCTTCCAGTAGAGCACTGGAGAGTAGGAGAGGTGCGGCGGCTGGTTGTATGTGCTGTTCTGCCATACGATGGCATTGTCGTATACATGGTCGTCGCGCAGGTAAGGGAGCATATAGTCGCTCGGATAGTTTGTAGTGATGATGTTGAGTCCGAACTTGCCTGCGGCGGCATCGATGTCATAGTAGTATACGACCTCCTCACGCCAGTCTCCAAGCATGTCCGCCTGCAGTGACGGCACACTCTTTGTACCGTTGATGGACGTTGCACCAGGGGCTATGTTGTATAGGGTAGTCTGTCGCTCCCATGACTGTGTGGTGCTGTTCCACTTGTCTATATGCTGACGGTCGTGATATTCGTCGTAGAGGTCGCCGTCCCAGTATATGCGGAAATTGATGGACGAAGATGATGTGCTTCCTGCCTGCCAGTCGCTTATCACATTTCCCTTGCTGTCAAACATGCTTGTGGAGATTGTACACATGGATTCCGCGCCTTCGTGCTGGGCATCGAAGTCTGCACATAGCCCACGTCCGCAGTCCTTTGTGCCCTTCGGTGTACCCCAAAGCAGCGTGCCGGTCTTCGCATCACGCATGTCCTGTGCGTAGTGGACATTGGACTGTTCCCAGTCTTCCATCACGGAGTATATCTCCATACCCGGATTGTCCCAGTCGAAGTCACCGATATGGAGAGCATCGCCATGGCCTTCTCCGCTCCTCCACAGCACGGTCGCTCCATCGTGGTCGAGCACTGCCGAGCCTGCTACAATCTCGTCGAAGCCGTCACCGTCGACATCGGCAGACTGGAGGGTGTGGTATCCCTGTCCGTACATGCCCTGGTCTTTTGTCGTCGACGAGTGGCGCCATAGCTCATGAAGTTCCTTCCCGTCAAAGTATGCTGCCATATAGTATGCTTGGCTGTAGTAGCCGTGGTTCATTACAGCACATGGAACAGGCTTGCCGTTCACGTCAAGGCGAGCCATGGTGGCATTGTATCGCTCTATGCGTGCCTGCGAGCCGTAGGCCGCCTCGTTGTTGCTGAAATCGTCGTGTGCCGGCCAGTAGTGTATGCTGCTGATGGCACCGCCAGTGATGCCGTCGAATACTGTCAGGTATTCAGGGCCGCTCTCTACACGACCGTTGGCTGCGATATAGCTTGCGTAAGGGTCATCATCGCCCATGAGCACAAAGTTTCCCTCTCCGTCGATTGTTCCCGGGGCAGTGCGGACAATCATCTCGCCGTAGCCGTCACCGTCGAAGTCGTAGCAGAGGAATGTTATGGTATGCTGTGAAGCCCACATGTTCTTGCCGAGATTGATGCGCCAGAGGTGTGTGCCGTCGAGCTTTACACAGTCAAAGAACACCGCGCCCGTAGCACCTGTGCTTGCTCCGTCACGCACATTGGACGGTTCCCAGCGGATGACGATTTCCTGCTCGCCGTCGCCGTCCATGTCGTAGCATGAGGCATCGTTCGGCGTGTAGGTAGCTCCCGTGCCGTTAGTGTCTGTCGGAGCCTGCGGCAAGGCAAAGAAGCGGTTCTGTGCGTCCCATGTCGTTGTCTCTTGTGTCTCGAGCACCTTGTCTTCGCTGTCGCACACCTCTATGCGGTAAGTTGTGCCGGCAGCCTTGCCGCTATCCATGAAATTGGTCTTCATGAGCAGTGTCTGTATCAGCTCGCCATCACGGTAGAGTTTGTATCGTGTCGTTCCCGGTACGTCTGTGGCACGCATGCGCCAGCTTACGAGATTGCCCTCGTTGAGATGTACGGCGAGGAGGCCGCGGTTGAGAGGCTGTGCTTCGCCGCGGTTGCCGATATGGCTTATCATGAAATGCACGGCAGAGGTGTATACCGTATTGCCGCCCTCTGTGATGGTTACTGTGGCGATATTGTCGGCATACTCCACATCGGCGGTATATCCTTCAGCAGGTACGGCATTGAAGTCTGTAGGTGCCTCTGTCAGTTTTGAGCGGTAGAGTTTCTCCACACCGTTGCCGGAATCCTTTATGAGAGGGTAGAGGTCTATGGTCTTGTCTCCAGAACGGCAGGTGAAAGCAGAGAGATAGTGCTCCATGGTGTAGACAGGTTCGTCGACGACGCCCTCGAGTCTCACGCTGCCGAGTGCTATCTGCTTGGTGTTGCCGATACCCATGATGTAGATGTTCACGGTGTATGACGTGCCTTCGACTATGACATCGTTGATGTTATATCTATGTGTGCTGAAGCCAGTGGAGTTGCCTGCCGTAATCTTGTTGCGCAGTGGAGTCACTCCTTCTGCAAAAGTCTTAGCCGTGGCAGTCCCCTCCTGTGTGGTGATGCTTATGGTTCCTTTGTCCGTTCCGCAGCGTGCGGCGTCAAAGGAGAGGAGAGTGGGCTTGAAAGTATGCCCCTCTGCCACCTTTATGCTGAATGATACGGAATATCCGTCGGTGATTTTCTTCACCTCTGCGGCAGGCTGGAGCTTTGTCATTGGGCGTTCGTAGGTGACGCCAGTGTAGCCTGCATCTGCACCGGAAGATGTGAGCAACCCTGCATTTGTAAGTTTGTTGCCGATGGTGAATTCTGTACCCAACAGTCCGACGGCATCCTGCTCGCCGGTGAATTGTACTGACGCTAAGTCGTCTGCATTGTCAAGAGCCCATACCGCTGTGACCTTCTGCGCCCATGAGGCGGTAGAAAGGACAAGCAAGGACAGTAACAGTGCTTTTCGTAAGATAGTCATAGTCTCTTTTCTTGGTTAAGTTGTTAATTTATGCATTGCAAATTTACTCATTTATTTTGACATACGAAAGACTGTATATCATTTTTTTTGCTGAAATAATGTAACATAGTGTCAATAACATATAGTTTAATAAACTTTTGCGAAAATATTTTGGACACATTGCAGGGAATTAGTAACTTTGCATACATCATTTATATAAAAGGAGTCACAACATGAAGAAACTATTGATGATTATTGCGGTGCTGATGTGCGCCGTTACAGTAAACGCCCAGAATGTCAGTGTAGACAAAGCGGCAGTATGTAATATGCAGGTAGGCTGTCAGAAGCAGTGTCAGAAGTCTTGCGATAAGAAGTCGGCCTGTTGTGCAAAGCAGTGTCAGAAGTCTTGTGATAATAAGTCAGCCGGTTGTGCAAAGCAGTGTGAGAAGACTTGCGGTAATAAGTCAGCCGGTTGCGCGAAGCAGTGTGAGAAATCTTGCGAGAACAAGTGCGTAAATATCAAAAAATAACAGTCCACTAACAACGGTCAACATTTCATTCCGATGAAGATTCTTTTGCTTGGCTCAGGAGAACTGGGTAAGGAGTTTGTTATTGCTGCAAAGCGCAAAGGCGTATATGTTGTGGCATGTGATAAGTATGACAATGCCCCTGCTATGCAGGTCGCTGATGAGCGTGAAGTGTTCTCCATGCTTGACGGCGACAAGTTGGCGGAGGTTGTCGAGAAGCATCGTCCTGATATAATAGTCCCGGAGATAGAGGCCATACGTACCGAGCGTCTCTTCGATTTCGAGAAGCAGGGCATACAGGTAGTGCCGTCGGCACGTGCCGTCAACTATACCATGAACCGTCAGGCTATCCGAGACCTTGCGGCAAAGGAGCTCGGGCTGCGTACTGCCAAGTATTTCTACGCCAAGACCTTCGAGGAGCTTGAGGCTGCAAGCCGCGAGATAGGATTCCCGTGTGTCATCAAGCCTCTCATGTCGTCCTCCGGTCATGGTCAGTCTACAGTAAAATGTGCCGAGGAGCTGCGTCCGGCATTTGACGCCGCTATGGCAGGTGCACGTGGCGATGTACAGGAGGTCATCATAGAGGAGTTCATACATTTCACATCAGAGTTCACACTGCTCACCGTTACACAGAAAAACGGTCCTACGCTCTTCTGCCCTCCTATCGGACATGTGCAGAAAGGCGGCGACTACCGTGAGTCATGGCAGCCGTACCAGATTTCAGACAAGGATCTGAAAGACGCTCAGGAGATGGCGGCAAAGGTCACGGCATCGCTCACAGGAGCAGGCATTTGGGGCGTGGAGTTCTTCCTCACCGAGACAGGTGTGGTGTTCTCTGAGCTCTCCCCACGTCCGCATGACACAGGCATGGTGACCCTTGGCCATACGACAAACCTCTCCGAGTTCGAGCTGCATCTGCGTGCCGTCCTCGGTCTCCCTATCCATGACATCAAGCTGGAACACGCAGGAGCATCGGCAGTGGTGCTTGCCGACAAGGATTATGAGCATGTACCGGAGTACAATCTCACGGATGTCCTTTCCGAGGAGAATGCACGTATCCGCATCTTCGGCAAGCCGGAGGCACACAAAGGCCGTCGTATGGGTGTGGTGCTCACATACGGTGACATTGAGAACGGTACGGACTGTCTGCGCGACAAGGCGAAGCGTCTCGCCGAGACAGTGCTTTAATCCTTTCTCCAAAGGCGGAAAGAAACGAGAAAAGAGCATAAACAACAACATTACTTATGACATTGTATCCTAAACTTATCACCGATGCCCTTGCCACCGTGACCTATGCAGGCACGAAGAAGAATCTCATTGAAAGCGAGATGCTTGTCGATGATATCCGCATAGACGGCATGAAGGTGTCGTTCACCCTCCTCTTCCCGAGAGAGACAGACCCGTTTCTCAAGTCTACGGTGAAGGCTGCCGAGGCGGCTATCCACTACCATGTAGGCAAGGAGGTGGAGGTGACGATAAAGACGGAGTACCAGACGAAGCCGCGTCCGAAGGAAGATAAGTATCTCACGGATATGAAAATCATAGCGGTAAGCTCAGGAAAAGGCGGTGTTGGCAAGTCTACCGTCTCTGTGAATATCGCTGTGGCCATGGCGCGCCTCGGATATAAGGTGGGACTGCTTGATACAGATATCTTCGGTCCTTCCATACCGAAGATGTTCGGGTGTGAGGAGGCGCGTCCGTATGCAGTGGAAGTAGACGGCAGACAGCTCATAGAACCGATAGAGAAGTTTGGCGTAAAGTTGCTCTCCATAGGCTTCTTCGTGTCTCCCGAGACGGCGACGCTGTGGCGTGGCGGCATGGCATGCTCGGCTCTGAAGCAACTTATCTGCGACTCAAACTGGGCGGACATAGACTATCTTATCCTCGATACTCCTCCCGGCACGAGCGATATCCATCTGTCTCTGCTGCAGATACTGAACATCACAGGTGCTGTGATTGTCTCAACTCCACAGCAGGTGGCACTGGCAGACGCACGCAAAGGCATCGACATGTACCAGAATGACAAGGTAAATGTCCCTATCCTCGGACTTGTAGAGAATATGGCATATTTCACGCCTGCCGAGCTTCCCGAGAACAAGTATTACATCTTCGGAAAGGATGGATGCAGGCATCTTGCCGAGCAGCTTGGCCTTCCGCTTCTTGCACAGATACCTATCGTGCAGAGTATCTGTGAGAAGGGTGATGGCGGAGTACCTGCGGCAATGGATGTTGCCTCGCCTACAGGTCAGGCGTTCCTCGCTCTCGCACAGGGCATAGTCTCTAAGGTGCGCCTCCTTTGATAGGGAAAAGACGCGAGGGTACAGACTATTATGACGCAAAAGGGTCGGCTTCTTTAATGGAGCCGGCCCTTTTGCGTTGTTGTCAGACGGAGAGATTGCGTATCTCACGTTGCAGGAAATCAAGAAACCTGGCGGCGTGTGCACCGTCCATCTGTGTGTGGTGAAACTGGAATGATATGGGCATGAGCGTCCGGAAGAGTCCTTTGCGGTATTTTCCCCATATCATGAAAGGATTGTTATAGACACCGCTGTACATGCCTACGGCCATGTCTATGTCGGAGAATGCTATGCATGATGTGCCGAT
>JAIDEM010000238.1 GCA_029054825.1 Prevotella sp.
CCCCTATAGTTTCTATAGCTTCTATTCCGGCTATCACAATAAAACAAAATAACCAAACCACTGAATGCTTAAACGACTTTCCATATTTCTTCTTGCCACAGTAGGCGTGATGATGATGCACAGCTGTGCCAGAATGGGGGCACCAGACGGCGGATGGTATGACGAAGTGCCTCCGCGCGTTGTGGCAACCATCCCGCAGGAGCGTGCCACAGGTGTCACACAGAAGCGCCTCACGATATATTTCAACGAGTTTATCCAACTGGAGAATGCGGCGGAGAATATCGTGATATGCCCTCCACAGATAGAGATGCCGGACATAAAGACCATGGGAAAGTCCATACGCATCAGCCTCAAAGATTCCCTGAAGGCAAACACCACATACACCATCGACTTCTCTGACGCCATAAAGGATAACAACGAGAACAACCCTATGGGCAACTACACCTTCGTCTTCTCCACGGGCGACAGGATAGACACCCTCGCCGTGAGCGGCTATGTGGTCAATGCCGAAGACCTTGAACCCGTGAAGGGGCAGCTGGTAGGCCTCTATGAAAACCTTGAAGATTCGGCATTCACTACCGAACCGATGCTCCGCACGGGAAGGACGGACTCCTACGGACACTTCATAATAAGAGGCGTGGCACCGGGAAGATACCGCATCTTCTCCCTCGGAGACAGTGACGGCGACTTCAAGCTCTCGCAGCGTGGCGAACCGCTGGCGTTCAACCACGACATAATAGTGCCTTCCTGCAGAGACGATGTAAGGCAGGACACGATATGGAAAGACAGCCTGCACATCGCGGATATCCGCCGTGTGCCGTATCTGCGCTATCTCCCTGACGACATCTGCCTCCGCTCTTTCACACAGAATCCTACGGCACGCTACCTCATAAAGACGGAGCGTAAGGAGCCTGACCGCTTCACAGTGTATTTCAGTACGCCGTCAGATACCCTGCCGGAGCTTACCGCTCTGAACTTCAATGACAAGGAAGCCTATGTCATAGAGACAACGTCGAGGCGCGACACCATCACCTACTGGCTCCGCGACACCGCACTGGTCAATCAGGACACCCTCAGAGTTGCCATGCGCTACATGATGACCGACAGCCTCGGAGCTCTCGTGGCGCAAACCGATACGATAGAACTGCTGGCGAAAGTGCCTTACGAGAAGCGCATGAGATTCCTCAACGAGGACGTGGAGAAATGGGAGAAGGCAAAGGCAAAGGCGGAAAGGAAAAACCAGGAGTTTACCGAACGTGACCCACGCATCGTTGCCCTTGAGCCCAAATATACAGGCGGCGGCAACAAGATGTCACCCGACAAGAGCATAACCGTCGACTTCCCCACACCGCTTGACACCATCTTCCGCGAGAAGATACACCTCTATACCATGATAGACTCCGTGCGCACTGCTGTGCCGCTGGATATCTCCTCCGCCGGAGACCTTATGAGGAGATACGACATCAGGGGAGAGTGGAAGCCGTCGACAGACTATGTGCTCGAGATAGACTCCGCCGCTTTCCGCGATATCTACGGCAGAGTCTCCGACCCGAAGAAGTTCACTGTGAAGATAGCCTCAGAAGAGGAGTTCGCATCCCTTTTCGTCAATATCGAGGGCGTGACGGACAGCCTCAGCCAGGTTATCGTGCAGCTCCTCGACCGCAACGGAAAGCAGGTAGCGGAGAGCATCGCAAGGGACAATACCGCCGAGTTCTACTACATTCTCCCTGCCACATACTACATGCGATGCCTCCTCGACCGCAACGGCAACGGCAAGTGGGATACCGGCGATTACTCCCTCGGCCTTCAGCCGGAGGAAGTCTACTATAACCCGAAACCTGTGGAATGCAAGGCAAAATGGGACCTCACCACGACCTTCAGGATAGGCGACATCCCCTTCTTCAGGCAAAAGCCGGATGAGATGAGGAAGCAGAAGGGCGCGAAGAAAAAGACCATAAAATACCGCAATGCGCAGCGTGCTGCGGAACTCGGACTGAAATATGACCGCGAGAAGGTCGACAGCAAATTCTAAAAATGGTTAAAGGTTAAAGGGCATAGACCATAGGTAATGGATTATTTTGTAATTTTGTAAACTGTAACAGTAAACAACGAGAGCCGGAGAAGACACTTCACTGCACCGCCAGGACAAGGCTTCCGCGACAGGCGAGGTGAGGAATTCTCCGCGGTCTCTATGGGCATAGTATATAAAAACCAATTAAAAGACAGAAAGAATCATGGATAAACTCAGTTACGCCCTTGGTCTCGGCATCGGCACACAGCTTGCCCAGCTCGGAGCAAACGACATCAATCTCGCAGACTTCATGGAGGCTGTGAAGGATATGCTTGAAGGCAATGAGGCGAAAGTCTCACAGCAGGACGCGCAGAAGCTCGTCAACGAATTTTTCCAGAAGCAGGAGGAGCGCGAGATGGAGCGTCGCCGTGAGGCAGGAAAGGGCGCGAAGGAGGCAGGAGAGAAGTATCTTGCCGAGAACCGCAAGAACTCTAAGGTCATCGAGACCCCGTCAGGCCTGCAGTATGAAGTGCTCGTACAGGGTACAGGCAAGCAGCCAAAGGCCACAGATACTGTAAAGGTACACTATGAAGGCTTCCTCACCGACGGTACGGTATTCGACTCAAGCATACAGCGCGGCGAACCAATCTCATTCCCTCTCAACGGCGTCATCGCCGGCTGGACAGAAGGTCTGCAGCTGATGTCAGAGGGTTCCAAGTACCGCCTCTACATCCCTTACAACCTCGGCTACGGAGAGCGTGGTGCAGGAGCCTCAATCCCTCCTTACTCAACCCTCATCTTCGATGTCGAGCTGATAGAGGTGCTGTAGACTTTATAGAGAGGATAGCCGATATAGACTTTATAGCCTCTATAGATTTTATAGTTTCCATATCGGCTCTTCCGGCTATCAACCAAAAAACAATAACCGCACAACCGTTTAACCGTAAAACCGCACAACCCGCATAAAACAATGAAGAAAATCACATTCCTGGCTCTTGCAGCCATCGCAGCACTTGGCTTTACAAGCTGCGGAAACTCAACACCGAAAGCCGACCTCAATGACGATGTCGACACATTGTCATACGCAATAGGCATGGCACAGTCCACAGGACTCTCACAGTATCTCGTAGAGCGCATGGGCGTAGACTCCACATGCGTAGACGAATTCATAAAAGGCCTCAACGAAGGCGTCTCAGCAGGCGACGACAAGAAGAAGGCCGCCTACTATGCAGGCATACAGATAGGACAGCAGATATCCAACCAGATGATAAAGGGCATCAACCACGAAATCTTCGGCGAGGACTCTACAAAGACCATCTCGCTCAAGAACTTCAT
Source organism: Prevotella sp. (assembly GCA_029054825.1). Taxonomy (GTDB): domain Bacteria; phylum Bacteroidota; class Bacteroidia; order Bacteroidales; family Bacteroidaceae; genus Prevotella. The sequence continues at coordinate 3,347 of JAIDEM010000238.1, forward strand.
GGCAGGCTTCATCAACGGCTATACAGGCAAGAACGGTCTCATGACACAGGAGCAGGCCGGCATGACAGCGCAGATGAAGATGGAGGCGATAAGGGCGAAGATGCTCGAGCAGCAGTATGGCGAGAACAAGAAGCAGGGTGAGGCATTCCTTGCCAAGAACAAGAGCAACAAGGACATCATCACACTTCCTTCAGGCGTGCAGTACAAGGTCATCAAGGCCGGAACGGGCGAGACTCCAGCCGACACCTCTGTCGTTGTCGTAAACTATGAAGGCAAGCTCCTCGACGGCACCGTCTTCGACTCCTCCTACAAGTCAGGCAGTCCTCAGACTCTCCGCGCCGACCAGGTCATCAAGGGCTGGACAGAGGTTCTCACAAAGATGCCGGTAGGCTCTACATGGGAAGTATATATCCCGCAGGAACTCGCTTACGGCTCACGCCAGGCAGGCGCCATCAAGCCTTTCTCCGCGCTCATATTCAAGATTGAGCTCCTTGGGATAAAGTAGTAACAAATGAAATGCCGTTCCGCCACCCGTGACGGAAACACACGATAAAAGGCAATGAAGAAGACTATGACAATGCTGGCGCTCGCTATAGTAGCGGGCGCCGCTTGTTCTGAGGCCATGGCCAAGAAGGACAAGAAAAAGAAGAAGGAAATCCCTGCCGCCGTTGTGGAGAAATCCATAGTGACGCTGCAGACAAGGGCAGACTCCGTGAACTATGCTGCCGGCAAGAGTTTCTCCACAGGCCTTATAAGTTATGTCACAGACAGGCTGAAGGTAGATACAGCCTATATGGCAGACTTCATGAAGAGTCTTGAGCGAAGCCTCTATGAGGTGGAGACACCGCAGCAGAAGGCCGAGGAAGCCGGCAAGCAGATAGCCAAGATAGTCAAGGAACAGATGCTCCCGGGCCTTAAAAAGGAGCTCGACGGCTCTGACGTGGCTCTCAACGAGAAGATGTTCCTGCGCGCATTCACCGATGCCGTGGAGAACGACAACAGTGTCCTTTCCCTCCAGGAAGCTTCAGACTATTTCGACACGAACATAAAAGCCATAAAGGAACAGAAAACCGAGGCTGCAAAGGCTTCAGGAAAGGCATGGCTGGCGGAGAACGCCAAGAAGGAAGGTGTCAAGGTGCTCCCTTCAGGCCTGCAGTACAAGGTGCTCACGGAGGGCAACGGTCCTGTAGCCCAGAGCGATGATGATGTCGTGGTAAAATACGAGGGCAAGCTGACAGACGGCACAATCTTCGACTCCAGCTACCAGCGTAATCCGCAGACGGCAACCTTCAAGCCGACACAGGTCATCAAGGGCTGGACAGAAGCCCTCAGCATGATGCCTCAAGGCTCCGTATGGGAACTGTATATCCCTGAAGACCTTGCCTACGGAGAGCGTGCACAGGGAAAGATTCCCGCCTATTCCACACTCATCTTCAAGGTCGAGGTAGTAGAGGTGAAGCCAAAGGCTGAGGTGAAGGACGCCAAGCAGACACCTGTCACAAAGGTGACAAAGGCTACGAAGAAGCCTGCGGCACGCAGAGCAAAGTAATGACTGATACGACAACTGTGCGCGTAACGGCGTGAGCGTGAGGGGATTATGCTTCACGTGTAACGTTTGTTCCGCGCTTTATTCCGCCTTTCTTGAGCGGAAGGTGACCGTTTGCCTGATGAAAGGTGACGGTTCATTATACAAATGGTGACCCTTTACACGGCAAACCGTCACCCTTGAAACGACATAATACGATACAGTGTATGACGAGCAACAGCAAAGCCATAGGATATCTCTCCTGTGCGGTGCAGGTTATCCTGCACCTCCTGCTCTCATACACTGTATTTTTGTTTGCACGCGCGGTATACATCGCTGAGAACTGGGGTGCCTTCCACGATGTCTTCCGCCACAACTCCCTCGGCCGCCTGCTGCAGGGCTGCTGGATGTTCGACACCTCCGCGGTGATGTACACCGACTGCCTTGTCGTCCTGCTGATAGCGCTCCTCCCTGTGAAATGGAACAAAGCCGTCAGCATAGTCTTCACCGCAATCACCTCACTGACACTCGTGATGAACCTCGGCGACGCGGTCTATTTCCAGTATACCGGCCGCAGGACCACGATGTCGGTGTTCAGCGAGTTCTCCAACGAGGGCAATCTCCTCAAGATACTCGGTGCAGAGACCGTCCGCCACTGGTATCTCTTCCTCCTCGGCTTCATGGCGATATACGCCGTATGGCGGTGCTCGCGCCTTATAATGAAGGCGACGGAGACCACAGGGAAGCCACGATGGGCAGACGTAGCCTCACGCCTGCTGACGCTCCTCGCCTTCGTCCCCTTCTGCATCGCAGGCATGAGAGGCGGCTGGACGACAGCCGTGAGACCCATCACCGTGAGCAACGCCAACCAGTATGTCCATCGTCCGTCGGAAGCCGTGCTGATACTCAACACGCCGTTCTCCATGCTCCGCACGATAGGAAAGGATGTCTTCCAAGACCCTAAGTACTTCTCCGACAGCGAGCTCGCCACGATATACTCTCCCGTCCACGAGCCCGTCCCTGGCGAGATGCGGAGGAAAAACGTCGTGGTGCTCATCGTCGAGAGCTTCGGCAGAGAGTATATAGGCGCTTACAACGAGCATCTCGAGGGCGGAAGATACAAGGGCTACGCGCCGTTCATAGACACCCTATACAGTGAAAGCCTGAGCTTCGACTACACCTTCGCCAACGGCCGCCAGTCGATAGACGGCATGCCGTCCATCCTCTCTGGCATACCGCGCTTCATAGAGCCGTTTTTCCTTACGCCGGCATCGATGAACGATGTCAGCGGCCTTGCCGGCGAACTGGGCAAGAAGGGATACTACTCAGCCTTCTTCCACGGCGCAGCCAACGGCAGCATGGGCTTCGAGGCCTTTGCCAAGGCGACAGGCTACAAGGATTACTTCGGCAGGACGGAGTTCGACCGTGACACACGTTTCGGCGGCGAGAGCGAGTATGACGGCACCTGGGCCATCTGGGACGAGCCGTTCCTGCAATTCTACGCCATGAAGATGTCAGAGTTCCGCGAGCCGTTCGTCACCTCCGTCTTCACCGCCTCAAGCCATCATCCTTATGTCGTGCCCGAGAAATACAGGGACATCTACAAGGAGGAGGGCACGAACCCTATCCACAAGTGCATAAGATACACGGACATGGCACTGCGGAAATTCTTCGAGACGGCACGCCGCCAGCCATGGTACAAGAATACGATATTCGTCTTCACCAGCGACCATACCAACATCCCTGACCATCCCGAATACCAGACAGACCTCGGGCTCTTCGGTGCACCGCTGCTGTTCTTCGACCCTTCAGGCGAGATGCCTCGCGGAAGGATGCACTGCATAGCACAGCAGACGGACATCCTCCCTACCGTCCTCGGCTGGCTCCGCTATCCGCAGCCTTATGTGGCGTGGGGCGTAGACCTGCTGAACACCCCTCCCGAGGAGACGTGGGCCGTCAACCACACGGGCGGAGGCATGTATCAGTTTGTCAAAGGCGACTACCTCCTGCAGTTTGACGGCAAGGAGCTCCGCGCCGTATACAACTTCAAGACAGACTGGATGTTGCGCCGTAATCTCCTCTCCAGTGACGGCCGCCTTGCCTTGCCTGCCACAGAGGCGGCGAAGGTCAAGACCTATGAGCGGCAGCTGAAGGCTGTCATACAGACATACATGCAACGAATGGTAAACGACAAGTTGGTTGTTTAGCGGTTTAGTGGTTTGGTTGATAGCTTCTATTTCGACTATATCGGCTATCCCGGCTATTGCAACCTTAACCCTAACCTACACCCCAGACAACTAAACCACCAGACAACTAAACCAACCAAACCACCAATACATGAAACGAAACACAGAATATTCCGGACTGCTGCTCATGGCAAGGCTCTTCATTGCCACAATGCTCATCTTTGCGGTGCAGAAGATATTCTTCCTCCTCGTCACCTGGCAGGAGGAAACCTCTATCGGCGACTGCCTGCAGGTAGTGTTCCACGGACTGAAACTCGACTGCGCCGTGACGGCATACACCCTTGTCTTGCCGTTTGCCGCACTTGCCGTAACGGCTTTGTTGCCTGCATCCTACACACGGAAAGAGGAGTTTCTGAACTGTTTTCTCCGCATATACTACGCCGTGACGGTCACCCTCATCGCCATAATAATCGTTGCCGACAGCGCACTTTATCCTTTCTGGCATTTCAAGCTCGACTCCTCGGTGTTCCTCTATACCGACAAACCGAAGGACGCCATGGCAAGCGTCTCCCTCGGATTCATCATACATCAGACCCTTCGCGCCGTCATCTGGGCATGGTTCTCTGGACGTCTGCTGTTCCTCGCAATAGGCAGGCAGACGTCTGTTGCCGATACAGCTGCACATCGTAGACCGCTGCGCCGTGCAGGCACCGTTGCGCTCTATGCCGTAACATGCGCCCTCCTCGTCCTCATGATACGTGGAGGTGTGGGCAAAGGTACCAACAATGTCTCCGAGGCATACTACTCCGACAACCAGTATCTCAATCATGCCGCAGTCAATCCGGTGTTCAACATGCTCTATTCCATAGGCAAGCTGGAGGACTTTGCCTCCGAGGCGCGGTATTTCTCCGATGAGGAATGCGCCGGCATAATCAAGGGGATATACAACACGGAGAGCGTCACGGCAGACACTCTCCTCACCACCTCACGCCCTAATGTCATTCTCATAATATGGGAAGGAGCAGGATGGCATCTCGCACGCGACATGAAAGCCATGCCCCGTCTTGTGGCATTGGCAGACGAGGGCGTGGACTTCACCGCCTGCCACGCCAACAGTTTCCGCACAGACCGCGGACAGCTGGCACTCCTCGCAGGATGGCCGGCGATACCGAAGACATCGCTGATGAAGATTCCCGAGAAGTGTGACCACATGCCTGCCTTGCCGAGGACACTGCTCAGAAACGGATACGCCACGACATTCTGGTATGGCGGCGACATCTCCTTCGCAAGCACGGGCGGCTACATGCACCAGGCAGGGTTCCAGCGGATAGTCTCCGACAAGGACTTCTCCCGCAAGGACATCGCCACAGACTGGGGCGTATATGACGGAACCCTCCTCAACAAGGCGTACGAGGGCATCGCACGCGACTTCCGCGAGCATCCCGACAGGAGGTTCTTCCATACCATCATGACCCTCAGCAGCCACGAGCCGTGGACCGTGCCCGTAAGGACGATGGCGGAAGACAGGCTCAACGCCTTCGCCTATACCGACCGCTGCATAGGCGATTTCATCCAGAGACTGAGGAAATCGCCTATGTGGAAAGACCTCCTTGTCATCGTAACATCCGACCACGGCATACCATACGACGGCAATTCCGGGCTCCACGACCCTGCTGTCACCCATATCCCGATGATATGGACAGGAGGGGCTGTGGCGCGCAAGATGAAGGAAGGGAAGCTGATGAACCAGGCCGACCTTCCTGCGACATTGCTCGGGCAGATGGGCATAGACCATGCCGACTTCATCTTCTCGCGCGATGTGACAAGCAGCACATACACTTATCCTAACGCCTTCCATACCTATAACAGCGGAGCGACATTCGCCGACTCCACAGGACGCACGACATTCGATCTCGAAGGAGAGCGTACCATCACAGGGCACGACACCGCAAGGGAGCGCAAGGCTAAGGCACTGTTGCAGAATCTGTACAGGAAAACATCAGAACTATGAAAGAAAGAATCCTCTACCGCACGATGTTCTGCTGCTGGTATGCCGTCTCAAAGTTGCCGGCATGCATCCACTATTTCAACTCGCTGTGGATTTCAGCGCTGCTCTTCCATGTCATACGCTACCGCCGCCGACTCGTTCACAGACAGATGAAAGATTCCTTCCCGGAGAAATCCGACAAGGAACTGTTGCGGCTGGAACGCAGATTCTATCTGCATTTCTGCGACATCCTCGCAGAGTCCATCATGTATTTTGCCATGTCCAAGGAGGAAATCATGCGCCGTATGCGCTTCGTCAATGCAGAGACAATAAGGGCTTCCGCCTCAAAAGGCAGGAATATCGGCATATATCTCGGACATTATGCCAACTGGGAATGGGTCTCCTCCTTCAGCCTTTGGACAGAAGGGACATGCACAGCAGCACAGCTGTATCACCCATTGG
>JAIDEM010000239.1 GCA_029054825.1 Prevotella sp.
CCCACCTCCTTCCTTGGAGCGTAGCGGAAAGTGCGGAGGTGGGGAGGGTATGTTGCACTTCTAACTTGACAGAAGGTCAGACAGCAATCTTGGGGTCATGCCGTGACTCCGCTCCGCTGACGGTTTCCGTCCTGTGTATCAGGCTGTCCAGGGGATAATGGTTTCCCGTTTCCTTTACTTATTATTTCCAAAATATGCATCACAAGCCTTGCGAAAATTTTCTACATCCGCTTTTTTTCACTACCTTTGTCACACAAACGATAAAAACCAGTACAACCATGGGAGAAAACGAAAACCGGCTGATAGATTTCGGAGAGCCTGTAAAGGACATGTCGCAGAGCATAATAAAGGTGATAGGAGTAGGCGGAGGCGGATGTAATGCCGTGCGCAACATGTATAACGAGCAGATTTCGGGTGTCACTCTCGCCGTCTGCAATACGGACAGCAAGTCGCTTGCGCCATCGCCGGTGCCTGTAAAGATAATGTTGGGTGAGGGTCTCGGAGCCGGAGGCATACCGGAGGTAGGACGCTCTGAGGCGGAGAAGAACATAGAGGACATAGAGCGACTGCTCAGCGACGGCACGAAGATGGCTTTCATCACGGCCAGTCTTGGAGGCGGCACCGGCACCGGAGCTGCTCCTGTCGTGGCAAGCATTGCAAAAAGAATGGGGATACTCACGGTGGGAGTGGTGACATTGCCGTTTTATTTCGAGAAGAAACAGAAAATCATAAAGGCTCTGAAAGGTGTAGACGAACTGAAGAAGAACGTGGACGCACTGCTCATAATCAACAACGAGAGGCTCTGTGATGTCTATACCGACTCGAATATCTCTGTGAAAGAGTCGTTTGCACGCGCTGACAATATACTCAAGGATGCCGTTATGGGCATTGCAGAACTGATAACCGTAAACAGCGATGGAGGCATAGACCTTGACTTCCGCGATGTGGAAGCCACCACGCGCAATGGTGGCGGTGCCATAATGGCCATGGGCAGGGCAAGCGGGGAGAAGCGTGTGGAGAGGGCTATAAACAATGCTCTGGACTCTCCCCTGCTCTACGGGAACGACATAAAGAAGGCACAGCGCATACTGTTCAACATCTACTCCAGTGAAGACGCCCCTGTCATGGTACCTGAAATGCAGGAGATAGACGATTTCTTCGACCAGCTTGACCCTAACATCGAGGTGATATGGGGCATATCGACAGACAACTCGTTGGGCGAGGATACTAAAGTGACTATCCTTGCCACCGGCATGGAGGAGGAGCATGATGATGAGGAGGAGGGTGTCGTGAAGGACGATGCCTACTATGATAATACCATCTCGAGACTGTACAAGCCTATGGTAAAGCCCGTGGAGGAACCTGTGGAAGACCCTGCGTTTGAAGTTGTCGTGCCCAAAGCTCCTGAACCGTCAAGTGACGGAGAAGAGCAGCTGGAGCATGACGGAGAGAAAGACGGTATCGGGGAGGAAAATGGAGACGGCGGACATCGTGTGGGGCAGCCATCGCCGCTGACAGGACTGAAACGATGGCTGAACAAGTATCTACAAGACGTTGACGAATAAAAGCGCATGACAACAGAGACTACACCCGAAGATATAGCAAGGCAAATGTCGCAGCTGACAAAGATGTTGCATAGCATGGGGCGGACAGACCTCCTGCTCCACGCAATCGGCATGCCTGTACTTGAGGAGCTGAGGCTCGAGGCGGCGAAAAGCAGGCTCAGCAGACTGAAGATAACGAAGGACTACCGCTTCATACTCATGGACTACAACTGCCGGGAGGTGGAGCTGCAACCTGTACACAAGGCTGTCTACATGCTGTTTCTTGCTCATCCGGAGGGAATAGAATTCAAAAGGCTTGCCGAACACCGTCAGGAGTTGCAGAGATACTATATGGCAACGGCACGCAACATGGACAAGCAGAAGATTGAAGAGAGCGTGGAGCATCTCGTCAATCCTCTTGACAATGCCATCAACGAGAAGTGTTCGCGCATAAAGAAAGTGTTTCTCGAGATAATGGACGCATACACCGCCAGCTACTATATCGTCAGCAGCCATACCCGCCGTCATGTGACCGGCACCTCGAAGATATGGTTTGAACGGCTCAAGCTGATTACCCTGCCACGGGAATTGGTGATAATGGAGAGGATTTTATGACATGAGAGACATGAATATCACGGAGCCAGACATGTAGCGGACGCTCTCCCAGACACTTAGTCCTTAAAATATTCACCTATATCGCCGACAATCTGCGAGCACATCTCCCAGACACACTCATCGTTGCTGCCATGCATACGACTTATGGCACGGTATGCCTCAAGGGCAAGCACTCCCAATTCTGTCTTCGGATTCTTCCTGTATTCCGCAATGCCTCCGTAACGCAGGATGTCATAATTGAGATCCACAGCCTCGCTCCACATGCCGGCACGCTCACACATCACGGCAAGGTCCCGTTTCTTATGCAACATGGAGAGCATGTCAGGGCATTTTTCTACAGAGGCTTTAAGATCTCCATATATCTCGGTAAACGTCTCGGCACTGGCAAATACGATTCCATTATCAGCATCTACAGATAATATCTTCTCGCTCATGGCTAAACAGATTCTGGTTTTATACCGCAAAAGTACTAATATTTATTGATAATAATGTAGGGCGTAATGAATATTTAATGATTTTATTCAATTTATTGCTGCTAAAATGTCATAAAACATTATTTTATCCATAAAAACAAGGAATGACATGTAGAATATTCGTAAATACCATTGGAAATATGTAACTTTGCATAAAAACATCATTCAAAGACAATAATACTATGATAAAGGTTGTCATTTTTGACCTTGGCGGCGTCATCGCCGATTTGAAAACGAAAGAAGCATTCATGCAGTTTGCCGAAATGGGACTGCCATTGCCTAAAGAGTTGCTTAAGAAAGACGGTCCCCTGAACGGTATTCCGAGCGAGGTCCCTCTGCTGGATTATATCCATAAGATGGACAAGGGCGAGATTACGGGCAAGGAATTTCTGCTGAAAGTGCAGAGCATGTGCCGTCCTGGTACAGAATATGGGCAACTGCTTCATGCCTATAACGACCTGATAGAGGTTCCTGCAAACAGGCTTGCTTTTCTCAAGGAACTGAGAGGCAAGGCTCTCCCCTCTCGCCATAAGGAGAACAGCGCTGAGAACCTGGATACCGGGAAGCATGACTGTAATGACGGAAAACTGCAGGTATTCCTACTCAGCAATATCGGAGACCTGCACTGGGAGGCATTCAAGAATATCTGTACAGGGCTCGGGATGCCTGTAGAGGATTGCTTCGACAGGATGTACTGCTCATATCAGTTAGGTATGGCAAAGCCTGACCCACATATCTTCAAACATCTTATAGAAGACTCGGGCATCACTCCTGGCGAGGCTCTGTACATAGATGATTTCTCTGCAAATATCGAGGCTGGCAAGGCAGTCGGCCTACAGACCTTGCATATAGATGCCAACACGCTGGACGAATACATGGACGAGATACGCAAGATGCTTGGATAACGCCGGAAAGCCTTACTGCATCTACTGGCAATAGCCACCACGGACATACCTCTTCCATAATGTATATAAAAGGAAATGCCTTCACTCATCAATAAACGAGTGAAGGCATTTCCTTTATGTCAGCCTGTTTAATCCTCCGAAGGGATAATGAGCTTATATCCCTTGCCGTGGATATTTATGATCTCTATCTGCGGATCGTCTTTCAGATGCTTACGGAGCTTTGTGATATAGACATCCATGGAGCGTGCATTGAAGTAGTTGTCGTCAATCCATATTGTCTTCAAGGCGAAATCACGCTGGAGTATCTCGTTCGCATGGCTGCACAGCAATGCAAGAAGTTCGTTCTCCTTTGTTGTCAACTTGGTCTGCTTCTCCCCTATCTGCAGAAGCTGCTTCTGGGTATCGAAAGTGAAGTTGCCAAGTTTGTATACCGATGTATCCTTGTTCTTCTTGCCACGTACACGGCGAAGGATAGCCTCAACACGGAATACAAGTTCCTCCATGGAGAAAGGCTTGGTGATGTAATCGTCTGCGCCAATCTTGAAACCTTCGAGGATATCTTCCTTGAGTTGCTTGGCTGTCAGGAAGATGATAGGCACATCAACGTTTGACTGGCGGATTTCCTGGGCAAGAGTGAATCCGTCTTTCTTCGGCATCATCACATCGAGGATGCAGATGTCGAACTTCTGCTTTGTGAAAGCGCGGTAGCCTGCCTCACCGTCAGGGAACAGTTCGGCACTGAAGCCCTTTGCCTGAAGATACTCACGAAGCAACATACCGAGGTTCTCATCGTCCTCGCACAGCATAATTTTAATGTTCTCGTCCATAGTAATAAAGTTTTATGTTAAAGTGTATCTATTGTGTATACTCACTGATTTTTTATTTTTGCTGTTCATCTCTGCATCACGAGGAAACTGTGTATGGATATGCTCCAACAGATGTCTCGTAGGTTAGGGAATACCTCAAGAGGCTGTTACTCACGGATGACAGGGAGCTGTATCGTGAATGTTGTTCCCTCGCCACATACCGACTCGACGGAAATCTTGCCTTTATGAAGCTCCACAATCTTCTTGACATACGCCAGTCCGAGTCCGAAACCTTTGACATCATGACGGTTGCCTGTGTGTGCACGGTAGAACTTGTCCCATATCTTCCGTAATACCTCCTTCTTCATGCCTATGCCTGTATCACGGATAGAAAGATAGAGGTGGCTGTCATCATTCCATGTCCGGATATATATATTCAGCGGCTGATCAGGCTTGGAATATTTCACGGCATTGTCCATCAAGTTGAATATCGCATTAGTGAAATGTATCTCATCGACAAACAGTGCGGAGTCGATAGCCTCTATCTCTGTGTATATCTTGCCGCCGGTATGCTCTACACGGAGCTGAAAAGACTGTGCCGCATTCTCCACAAGCTCGTTGAGGTCGAGCTCCTTTGGCTTGAAGATGGCTTTCTGGCGGTCAAACATCGACATCTGCAATACCTTCTCCACAAGGAAGCGCAGGCGTTTGGACTCATCGTGTATGACCCTGCCAAGATGTGACATCATCTGCGGAGACTTCGTTATTGCCTCGTCGCCGAGCATCTGTGCGGCAAGGGAGATGCTGGATATCGGAGTCTTCAGTTCGTGTGTCATATTGTTGATGAAATCATTCTTTATCTCTGTCAACTTCTTCTGACGGAAGATGATGAAAATAGTGAATATAAATGTCACCAAAAGGACACAGGAGAATACCAATGCCGGTATCATGAATCTCACACTTGAGAATATATAGCTGCCCATATTTGGAAAATGGATATGCACGACACCCATCTTCTGCTGTGGGTTATTACGGAACAGTATCTGTGAATAGCTGTTCTCCACGCCCTCATCGGTATAATCGGAACAACGATAGACCTCACGTCCGTCCTGTGTCGTGACACTGAAATGATACAGTATGTTTATACCGTTATTCATCAGTTCCGCCTTCAAGTCCTGATCAAGCAGTTTGAAATTTATACGTTCACGTAAAGGTTTGTCCGATGCACTGTACAGAAGCGAATATACTACCTCGTCAAGCAATGCCTTCTGATAGACATAACGGTTGCGGACAATCTCCTGAATGGACTTTGACGCCTGTGACACATTGCCATTATCATTGCGGAGTATCATAGCCTTAGGCATCTGCGAAGGCTTAGTAGTGATAGTCTTCAACTCGAATGAGGAGAACTGTGTGCCTGGAGAAAGTGAATCATGACGTGACTTGCGTTCTATCTCATTGATATCTTTTTCAAGATAACGCAATGTCTCATTGAGCTCAAGATTACGCGAGGCCTGATATAGGGCGCGATTGACAGACTCGTCAAACTGCTCCTTCTTCATATTGACCATCTCCTTCACGTACTTCACCTGTATATAGATAAGTCCGAGAAACGAGACGCCCATTATTGTGGCTATAATCCAGATTGTTTTTTTCTTCATTGCTTTCCTTGCACCGTTTATACTTCTTTGTTACGGATGCAAAGATATGAATAAAAAAATAATAAGCGACAAACAAGTTAAATTATTTGTCGCTTATTTTGCAATATTAACCAAAAGTACCGCCTATAATTCAAATATTTACATTATAGAGAATATTAATTGATATAACTTCCATAATTTTCATATCAAAATGTTATTCATGCCAATACATATCTT
>JAIDEM010000024.1 GCA_029054825.1 Prevotella sp.
ATTTATAACTAACTTAACACTTATGCAAAAGAACAAAACTTTGATCAACAGAACCATGAAGGCAATGTTGGTAGCAGGCTTTGCAGCAACGATGTGCCCTGTATCGGCATTTGCCGTCGGCAGCACAAGCACTTTCGTGCAGGCCCAGCAGAATTCGATCAAGGGAACTGTTGTCGATGAGTTCGGAGAGCCTATGATTGGTGTCACCATCAAAGCAAAGAACTCTCAGGCTGCAGCGATTACCGACATCGATGGCAATTTCTCCCTTAATGTCCCAAGCGGAACAGCTATTGAACTCTCATACGTAGGATACACCACACAGACCGTAAAGGCATCAAACGGCTTGAAAGTACAGATGGCTCCAGACTCCCAGATGATGGACGAGGTCGTGGTCATCGGTTTCGGCACAGTGAAGAAGCGCGACCTCACTGGCTCCGTGGCATCAGTGAAGTCTGAGGCTATCCTCCAGGCTCCTACATCAGGCGTTGTGGAATCTCTTCAGGGACGCATCACAGGACTTGATATCAATGATGGAGACCTTCGTATCCGCGGTAACCGCTCCATCGCCGGCAACAACGCCCCCCTCGTCATCATCGACGGTGTACAGGGTGGTTCCATGAGCGACCTCAACCCTAACGATATCGAGTCCGTCGATGTCCTCAAGGACGCATCCTCAACAGCTATCTACGGTTCGCAGGGTGCCAACGGTGTAATCATCATCACCACAAAGAAGGCCGACAAGAACCGTCTGAGCATATCCTATGACGGATATGTCCGCGGAGCATTCCGTGCGGAGCATCCGGACTACCGCACTGGCGAGAACTGGTACGAGGCACGTCGTCTCGCAGCCGAGAACGCAAATGCATGGACTTCTCCACTTGACGACCTCCAGAATGTCTTCGGTACTGCCGAAGCACAAGCAGCATACAGAGCTGGCCAGTGGACCGATTATGAGGATCTTCTCCAGAAAAGTACCACATGGAGTAATAAACAGACCGTAACTGTCAGTGGCGGCAACGACAAGACATCTGCACGCTTCTCCCTCGGCTATGCCAATGATGGCAACAAATGGAAGAACAGCCCTGGTACAGACAAATATACGCTCCGTGCAAACATCGACCACAAGATCAACAAAATCATCGATGCCGGTGTGACATTCCAGTTGACACACAACCGTTTTTCTGCATCCCCATACGAGCAAGCCCAGACAAAGAAGCCGGAACTCGGAAACCCTTACGGCTACTATGACCCTGACACACAAGAGTACCTTATTGGCACAGAGATGGTTGAACGTCCGCTCTCATTCACAGACTATGTCAACCCACTTATCGATGCAATGAGCGATGACCTCTATTCTAAAGAGACATACAGCACAAATGTTGTAGCAAACGGATACCTCGACATACATCCTGTCAAGGGGCTTGACTTCCGCACACAGTTTGCGGCACATATCACAAATGCATCAGAAGGCACCTATACTGATGCAAATTCTTCTGCTAATATCTACAACGCTTCGAAAGCTAAATCGAAAGCTACAATGAAGAAATCAAGCAGCATGTACCTCGAGTGGAACAACGTGCTTACATACAAGTTCTGGCAGCTCCCTGAGGACCATCATCTCAGCTTGACTGCCCTCACATCATGGAACCGCAAGACAGAGGATTACCTCTCTGCAACATCTATCGGACAGTCTCTTGCCAGCAACCTCTGGTGGAACATGGCCTCCAACGATGGCAGTGAAAATTCTTCCACCCATGCTTCAGACTACATCAAGACAAACAATTTCTCTTACGCTTTCCGCGTACAGTACGACTGGAAGAGCCGTTACCTGTTCACAGCATCGCTCCGTCGCGACGGTGCTTCGCTCCTCGCAGAAGGACACAAGTGGGACACATTCCCTTCAGCAGCCTTCGCATGGCGCGTGACAGACGAGCCTTGGATGAAGAACATCAAGGGCAACTGGCTTGACGACTTCAAGTTCCGCGCTACATACGGTGTGACAGGTAACTCCGGTATCTCTGCTTACGGTACAGCCTCAGGCGTGACATTCGCCAACTGGTCATTCGGTTTCCAGGACAATGCAGCCAACCGTTATATCCCTGGAAAGGTCAACGGTAATGTATATGTCATCGGTAACAAGGACACAAAGTGGGAGCGCAGTACAACATTCGATCTCGGCTTCGACACATACCTTTTCAACAACCGCGTGAACATCGTCTTTGACTGGTACACCACAAAGACCACCGACCTCCTTCTTCTCCGTTCTCTTCCTACATCAGCAGGACAGGACGGCACATACGCTACATATACCAACATCGGCGAGGTGAAGAACAACGGTGTCGAGGTTACTGTCAACACACGCAACATCGTGAAGAAGAATTTCCAGTGGAACTCCACACTCACATTCTCTGCCAATTCTGAGAAGATTGTCGACCTCATCGACGGCAGCAACATACAGCTCGGCAACGATAAGGAAGCGTCAACCCTCATGATAGGGCATCCTATCAAGTCTTTCCAGGGATACAAGTATCTCGGCATCTGGACAACAGCAGAGGCAGAAGAGGCTGCAAAGTACTTCACTGACGACACCAAGATTACGTCTTTCAAGCCAGGTGACATCAAGAGCCAGGATACCGACGGTGACGGAGTCATCAAAGAAGCGGACTATGTTTATCTTGGTTCTACATCTCCTAAGTGGTTCGCCGGCTTCAACAACGACTTCAAGATCGGCAACTTTGACGTGAACCTCTATCTCTACGCACGCTGGGGACACTGGGGAGAAAGCCCTCTCAGCAACTTCAATCCTTCTACAGGCGGAGACTACACCACAATGAACTACTGGGTAGCAGGCACAAACGAGAATGCAGATTTCCCTGCGCTTAAGAAAGGCAAACCTTTCTCTGAATATACAGGCTACATGGGACTTAAGTACTGCGAGAAGTCTTTCGTCAAACTGAAGAGAATCACCGTGGGATACACACTTCCGAAGTCTGTCCTCAAGAGCATCGGCATACAGCATGTCCGCATCTATGCTACCGTCACAGATCCTATATACTGGGTAAAGAACGACTGGATGAAGAATCAGGATCCGGAAGGCAACCAGCGCAGCATTACTGCCGGACTTAGCGTTAACTTCTAAACGGATGAATAATCAGTAAATATTTCATCTAATCTAAATATAAAAAGAAGAATCATGAAAATATTCAATAAATATACAATGGGCGCACTGGTACTTGGAGCAGCAACTTTCAGCCTCCAGTCCTGCAACCTTGACGAGTACAATCCTCATGGTGAAGGTGCCGATGCCGTTTACGCTACAGAAAACGGTATGGAATTCCTTGTCAACCAACTGTATTACAACTTTGGCTGGAAATACTTCGGCCGTGAGGATCCTGTCCTGTACATGGAAGGCTCTGCCGATATATGGCAGAACCGTGCCGACTCTTATGACTACGGCAATCACAATACCCGCTACATCGGCCTACAGGGCGACAGGTGCGGACAGTCAAACAACGCCTGGAAGCGTGTCTATGACAATATCAACGTTGCGAACAATATCCTCGCATACCTCCCGAAGAACGACAATGTTTCCGAGGCACAGCGTGCAGACTTCGAGGGCGAGGCACGCGCCATGCGCGCTTACTGCTATTGGTGGTTGGTAGAGATGTTCGGTGACATCGAACTGCGCACAGAGCCTACAGAGACTGCAGTCTTTGATGCACACCGTACAGACCGCAAGGTAATCTACGACGAGGTAATCATCCCTGACGCAGAGGCAGCGACAAGACTCCTCCCTGTCAGCGAATACAATGGTGACAAAGGCCGTCTGGCACGTAAGGCCGCATATGCTATCCTCGCACGTACATGCCTCGCCCGCGCACAGTATGAGGCAGAGGGAAGCGCAGAGCAGAAGGCGTTCTACCAGAAGGCTCTTGATGCAGCAAACTATGTGATGAACAATCAGGCTGGTCTCGGCATTAGCCTCTATAACACATACGACGAGATATGGCAGGCAAAGAACAACAAGAGCAATACAGAGTATCTCTGGGTCTGCACACACTCAAGTGTCAATGACCTCAACGCCCAGCCTAACAATCCTAACCGTCTCCATGTCTACTACACTCCGAAACTGCTGAACAAGTGTGGCATCACAGCGACTGCTACATCTTGGGACTATCCTAAAGAGACAGGCTTCTCACTCGCTCCTACATATTATTTCCTGAATTTGTGGAAGGATTGGGATATCCGCTACCAGACACTCTTCCAGGAGGAGTTTAAGACAATCGCAAGACTTGGATTCAAATGGAACGCGGATAACTGTACTGGCTTCAACCTCCAGGATGGAAATCCCGTCAGAGCAGCTCTTCTTGCAGCACCGAGAGTGACACAGAACAATGTCATCTTGAAGTTTGTCGGACGTGAGGTTACTGACGCAGAAAAGCTCGCAGAGGCACAGAATGGTGTCCTTATACTCGGACTTGGAGATCTGTACGACATCAACAACAAGACTCCTATGGGCGGTGCGAAGATGTGGAATACAGAGACCACACAAGATGTGAAGACCTCTTTCCCACGCTTCAACAAGTTCCGCATCTGGGACGGCGACGAGAACGGCACTATCCTGCTTCAGGCTGCCAACGGTCAGGCTGGTTTCGCAGACGTTCCTCTGATCCGCTTCGCTGAGATGCCTCTCATCGCGGCAGAGTGCTACATCGGTCTCGGCAACAAGGCTGGTGCTGTCAACGTCATCAAGCAGTACATCCGCAACCAGCGTGTTGTCGCTCCTGGACATTCACTCACAGAGGCACAGGCCGACGTGACAGAGGCAAACATGACTATCGACTGGATTCTTGAGGAGCGTGCACGTGAGCTCTGCGGCGAGCATCTCCGCTGGTTCGACCTCAAGCGCACAAAGAAACTTGTGGAATATGTACGCGGCCACAACCCGTCAATGGTCGGTGACGACTGCGTAGACGAGAAGAACTATCTCTGGCCTATCCCTAACGACTACCTCGACAAGCTCACCAACGCTGAGGAGTTCGGACAGAACCCAGGATACAACTCCTATGTACGTACAACAAAATAAGCATTGTCATACATATTTGAAGTCCACAACTCGGTCGGTTGAGACTTCAAATGTATCAGGCTCGGTCAAAATTGAAGTGCACCCAAAAAGTTGGACAAGTTAAACATTATCTCATAGAAAGAGTTCGGTATTGTACCGGACTCTTTCCTTTTAACCTGGATT
>JAIDEM010000240.1 GCA_029054825.1 Prevotella sp.
ATGAGGACGCACCACGGTACGTCCCTACAGTTTACACAATATTCTCATAGAAGAAAACACCTATAACCCACAACCTATAACCCACAACCGTAAAACCTAAAAGCGAAGCGACCGCATAACCGCATATAACCGTAAAACCGCACACTACATCCTGCGCGTGGAGTTGCGCTCCCAGAATACACCGCCGTCGTACCCCTGTATCGTCTTGTCAGTGTCGGCGGTCTCAAGACGCTTCGCAGCCCATAGGCAGTATTCCCTGTTTATCTCTATGCCGCAGAAACGGCGGCCGAGCTTCCGTGCCACGACGGCGGCGGTGCCGCTGCCCATGAAAGGGTCGAGTATCCTGCCTCCGGGCTTTGAGGAGGCAAGTATCAGCTTGGCATACAGCTTCTCGGGCTTCTGTGTCGGATGGTCGGTATTCTCGGGCATCGACCAGAAAGGGACACTTATGTCGTCCCAGAAATTGGAGGGACAGGTGGTCCTGAACTTGCCCGTGGCTGTCTCTTCCCAGTCCTTTGGCTTCCCGTCTGCCTTGTAAGGGGCGAGTACACGGCGGCGGAGCTTGACGGACTCGATGTCGAAATGGTAGTTCCCGGGGTCTTTCACGGCAAACCAGATATCCTCCATCCCGTTCTTCCAGTTGGCCCGTGCGCCGCGTCCCTTCTCCCGTTGCCATGTTATCCTGTTCATGACGGTGAGCCGCTCCTCTATGACCCGTTGCATGGACGAGGAGCATCGCCAGTCGCCGCACATGTACAGGGAGCCGTCGGGACGGAGCTTGTCGCACAGTCTGTGGAACCAGCTGCGCAGATACTCCTCGTAGTCGCCGCTCTTCATTGCCGCGAAGCGCCGGCCGTGGAAGTTCTTGTCGAGATTGTATGGAGGGTCGACGATGATGAGGTCGAAATGTCCGTCCGGCAGACTGTCAAGGCAGTCTTGCAGGTCTCCGTTGACAATCATGTCGTCACGGAAACCATGCGCCAGTTCCTCTGCAGAGCTGATATGTCTCTCCAGCAGAGGTATCTCCTGCTCCGACACGGTCAGAGTCTTGTTTCTTGTCGCCCTTTGCATTGTAGTACGGTTATGCGGTTTATATGGTTATGCGGTTATGCGGTCGCTTCGCTTTTAGGTTTTACGGTTTTGGGTTATAGGTTGTAGGTGTTTTCTTCTGTGAGAATATTGCCACACATGTAGGGACGTACCGTGGTGCGTCCTTAG
>JAIDEM010000241.1 GCA_029054825.1 Prevotella sp.
GTTATAAATATTGTGAATTTTATATAAGCGGATATTAGGTAAGGTTTACAAATTTAGTAAAATTGCTAAACTTCTATGGATTTACGTCACTTGTCTTAACATATTTTACCTCTCCCGGTAATCTTTTAACAAAAATAAATGGTTAACAAGAAAAAATATTTAAAAAGTGGTTTAGTGGATTAGTTGTTTGGTGGCTTAGGTGTTGAGTGGTTGTTTTGGTGTTTGCCTTTTGTCTTTGTACTGCAAACGGCAGATATAATAACAGTCCTATGCCAAAAGAAAACTTATGGTGTCATACGTCTGCAAAAGTCGCGTAAAAACAAGAAGAAGAGGATACATCTCCGAAAATCAATTTCTTATATCATATAATGTATTGATTACCGGATGATTAATATAATTAACCTTTAAGGTTCGACACTGGAAGATGTTTCTATGTCCACAACTTTTTTTTTATTTGCTGCCCTGGACAGAGCAAGTTGTAAAAATCAGTCAACAAGAGTATCCCGACCCCGCGTATATATATCACGCCACAGGCCATCTGCAACCACGGCAGACGGAAAACGAATCCATAGGTTTCACCGCTGTTCTTTTGGTTAATGTATTATAAAAACTGACAGACATCAAGTATAATACAAAAACTTTTTACTAATTTTGTAGCAAGTTAGTAGGCATACAAAACAGCACTTACTTCATCATGTGCAGTACCGTTTTATTTAATCTGCTTGCTCATATTGCCTTCGACAGACGCAGGAAGCGGCAATACACAACGAACTGACATTAACAACCATAACAAAAACAAACCACTATGGCAAATCCATTCTCACTCGAAGGTAAGAACGCCTGGATTACCGGCGCATCTTACGGTATCGGTTTCAACATCGCCAAGGCATTCGTGGCCGCAGGCGCAAAGACCATCATCTTCAATGACATCAACGAGGCGGCACTCGAGCGCGGCCTTGCCAACTACAAGGAAGCCGGCATCACAAACGTCAAGGGCTATGTCTGCGACGTTACCGATGAAGAAGGCGTAAAGGCTCTCGTGGAGAAGATACACGAGGAGGTAGGCCAGATAGATATCCTCGTCAACAACGCCGGCATCATCAAGCGCATCCCTATGCACGAGATGAAGCGTGCAGAGTTCCAGCAGGTCATCGACATCGACCTCGTGGCACCATACATCTGCGCAGCGGCAGTAATCCCTGAGATGATGGAGCGCAAGGAAGGCAAGATCATCAACATCTGCTCAATGATGTCCGAGCTCGGACGCGAGACTGTATCGGCATATGCAGCGGCAAAGGGCGGTCTGAAGATGCTCACACGCAACATCTGCTCAGAGTACGGCGAGTACAACATCCAGTGCAACGGCATCGGCCCAGGCTACATTGCCACACCGCAGACAGCTCCGCTCCGCGAGCGCCAGGCAGACGGCTCACGCCATCCGTTCGACTCCTTCATCTGCGCAAAGACTCCAGCAGGACGCTGGCTTGACCCGTCTGAGCTCGGAGGACCGGCAGTGTTCCTTGCCTCAAAGGCTTCTGACGCAGTGAACGGTCACGTGCTCTACGTTGACGGAGGTATCCTCGCATACATCGGCAAGCAGCCTTGATACCACGGCAGGAAGAGGCTATCCTCCTGCTGACACATAAGATTAAAAACACAAGTAAGTAAACAAGACCGAGCCTGTACTGCAAGAAACAGTATCACTTGGTTTTGTTTACTTTTTCAATTCTCACACTTTACTGATGACAATATTCAGAAAAGCGACGCAGGCGGACACACTCTTCATAGCAAGAGGCTTCCACACGGCAATGCTCATGGAAGACACGGCGGAAGAACGTATCCGCCTATTCGCAGAAAAGATATGCAGTCGCGACGATGTGCTCTACAGCGCACGCAACACCACAATAGCGGAAATCGACGGACAACCTGCAGGAATGCTGACATCATACGACGGCAGCAGATACAGCGACATGCGCCGAGTAACCATGCAACTCGTAAAGGAACACCTCGGCATAGAGTTCCCCGGCATGGAAGACGAGACAGGACCCGGGGAATACTACCTCGACTCCCTCGCCGTATGTCCGCAATACCGCGGCAGAGGACTCGGACGCCAGCTGCTTGAGAACGCCATATCCCAAGGCAAGAGCCTCGGCCTCACTACAACTCTCGCCGTAGACCCTGCCAACACAAACGCACAGCGATTGTACCGCAACATAGGCTTCCAGCCCATGGGCGAACTGTTCATCTTCGGACATACCTACTGGAAATGGGGTATTAAGGCTGATTAGCTGTATGGCCGGTTAGCAGATGGGTTGCTTATTTGACTGAGATCCTGTACGCTCTTGTTCAGGAATCAGTTATCCAGCTATCTGTCTGCCAGTGGTTTAGCCGCCAGTCTATTCAGGTAAGCATAGCCACATGCCTGCAAACCATAACCGCACAACAGCAACATACCAGGCGGTTATCCATCGTCCCATACACGCCACGGCACTCCTCACAAGTTACGAAATGTCCTGACCTTAACGATACCCCAACCACACACCCTCCTGACAGCATAATACTACAACCGCAAGCGTATCTCACATAAATGCAGAGACATGACGTGGCGCATCAGAAACGATATGAAACGCCAAATTATACATTTTTAAAAAACATCAGACACTGGCTGGAATATATCGCGTGACCGATAACCTCCGCTATCCGGCAACCGCTATCCAGTGAGTATGACAGTTGAAAATTAGTTCTTTGGCTATAGGAGCATATAACAGAGAAATGACATTTACGCATTAAAAAACAACCACAAAACGCCATAAAACATGCACAAAGCCACCTACCGTGTGCACAAAAAGTGTTGTTTATTGTTAAAATACTTGCCTAATTCAATAATTATCTGTTACTTTGCACACGATTTCCCGTTTTATGCAGGACATCAAACCTATTTATCACCCCTAATTAACCAAGAACATACATAAATTAAAAACATTACAACTATGTCAGAAATTGAAAGCAAAGTAGTGAACATCATTGTTGACAAGCTCGGCGTTGATGAGACAGAGGTAAAGCCAGAAGCATCTTTCACAAACGATCTCGGCGCTGATTCCCTCGACACAGTAGAGCTCATTATGGAGTTCGAGAAGGAGTTCGGCATCTCTATCCCAGACGACAAGGCTGAGAAGATCGCTACTGTAGGCGACGCAATCGCTTATATCGAGGAGAATGCAAAATAAGCATACTCGAAGAAGATAAGACTTATCGGAAGTTGTGCCATGGCTTTGTCAGGGCGTGGCTTCCGATTATCAGTTAAAATAAGCAGGCTGCTCCCGTGAAAGGCAAGACACCTTCCCGCAAAGACCGTGACAGCGGAGAGAGCAACCGGAAATCATAACTCCCCAAAAGACAATATGGAACTGAAAAGAGTTGTTGTCACAGGACTCGGCTGCATCACACCTTGCGGCAATAATGTCGAGGAGACCTGGGACAATATCATTGCCGGCAAGAGCGGATGCGCACCTATCGAAGGCTTCGACACGGAGCGTTTCAAGACACATTTCGCCTGCCAGGTGAAAAACTTCAATGCAACAGACTACATCGACCGTAAGGAAGCACGCAAGATGGATCCATACTGCCAGTACTCACTGGCCGCTGCGACACAGGCCATCGACGACGCAGCCTTCGACATGGACAAACTCGACAAGGACCGCGTAGGCGTGGTCATGGGCGTCGGCATCGGTGGCATGCGCACCTTCCAGGACGAAATAGTCAACTTCGCAATCAACGGCCCTGCACTCGGCCCTAAGTTCAGCCCGTTCTTCATCCCGAAGATGATCGGCGACATCGCCTGCGGACACATCTCCATCAAATACGGATTCCACGGCCCGAACTATATAACATCATCTGCATGCGCCTCATCAAGCAATGCCCTCGCAGACGCATTCAACCTCATACGCCTCGGCAAAGCTGACGTCATCGTAAGCGGCGGCGCAGAAGCTGCCGTAGTAGAATGCGGCCTCGGCGGATTCAACGCCATGCACGCCCTTTCCACACGCAACGATGACCCTGAGCGCGCAAGCCGTCCGTTCTCAGCAAGCCGCGACGGATTCGTCATGGCAGAAGGCGCCGCCATCCTCATCCTCGAGGAGCTGGAGCACGCCAAGGCACGCGGAGCGAAGATCTACGCCGAGATGGCAGGTGCGGGAATGTCTGCCGATGCATACCACATCACAGCATCACACCCTGAAGGCCTCGGAGCGAAACTCGTCATGGAGAACGCCCTCTCTGATGCAGGCATGAAGCCAGAGGAGATAGACTACATCAACGTCCACGGCACATCGACCCCTGTAGGAGACATCTCAGAGGCAAAAGCCATCAAGGACGTCTTCGGAGACTCTGCCTACAAGCTCAACATATCCTCTACAAAGTCCATGACAGGACACATGCTCGGAGGAGCAGGAGCCGCAGAGGCAATGTTCTCTGTCCTCGCAGTCAAGAACGACATCGTCCCTCCTACAATCAATCATGAAGACGGCGATGAAGACCCGGAGATAGACTACAACCTCAACTTCACATTCAACCAGGCACAGAAGCGCGAGGTACGCGCCGCGCTGTCCAACACATTCGGCTTCGGAGGACACAACGCCTGCGTCATCTTCAAGAAATACGCAGAGTAACAGAGATATATGGTAAAAGCTATCATTGATAGGATAAAGCTCCCTTTCCGTAAGGACAAGGAGCTTTATCTTGCTCTGTATAAGATACTGGGATTCCTCCCCCACGACATCTCCTTGTACAAACTCGCGCTGATGCACAAAAGCGTGGCACACCGCAACGGGAAGGGACGTCTCGTGAACAACGAACGCCTCGAATTCCTCGGAGACGCTGTCCTCGACGCCACCGTAGGGCATATCGTCTATGACCATTTCCCCGGCAAGAAAGAAGGATTCCTCACCAATACACGCTCCAAGCTCGTACAACGCGAGACACTGGGCAAACTGGCCAAGGAAATGGGCATAACACGCCTCGTGCTCTCCAGCGGACGCTCCGCCACACACAACTCCTACATGGGCGGAAACGCCTTCGAGGCACTCGTCGGCGCGCTCTATCTCGACCACGGATACGACGCCTGCATGAAGTTCGTGCAGAAACAGATACTCTCCAAGCTCGTCAATATCGACAAGGTCGCATACAAGGAAGTGAACTTCAAGTCCAAACTCATAGAATGGACACAGAAGAACAAGGTCACTATGGAATACCGCAGCATCTTCGAAGGAAAAGACGAGAACGGCTCACCCATCTTCGAATGCATGTGCATCATCGAAGGTGTGGAATGCTGCAAGGGAAAGGGATTCTCCAAAAAGGAAGCCCATCAGCACGCCTCAGAAGAGACCCTGAAGAAGCTCCGCAAGCAACCGAAATTCTGCGACAGCATCTTCGCCGCCAAGACAGCACGCACAAAGATGGAAGAAGAGCCGGTAATGGCAGCCCCTGACATAGAGAAGGAAATGGCGGAGAAGCAGCAGTTTCTCATCGTAGATACACAAAATACAGCCCTCGCCTCCACCTCCTCGGCAGAAGAGCATAAGCATGACAAGGCCACTGTCTCAGGAACGGCAAACTTCGAGATAGACTTCTCAGATATCCAGACCGAGACAAAGGAGCCTACACGTGAAGACATCATCGCCGCAGCAGAGGCCGCAGCATTCAAAGGCTGACACCGCCGCGGCAAATAAGATAATCCATATAACGAGCAACGCACAGTCAATGAAATGCTGTGCGTTGCTCGTTTTTCATTATCCACAACAATAACAAAAAGGGGAAAAAAGGAAAATACATCCTCCACATCAAAAAAATCACCAAAACCGTCAGAAATAAGAGAAAAATCATTAACTTTGTCTGCGCTAAGCCTTTAATAGGCTGGAGCGTAAACATAGAGAAACAGCAAACAAACTATAAACAATAAAAAAAGGAGGGCACACAGAAAAGACAAGAACGGAACGCGACAAGGCATCTGAATGCAAGGCATGACAGTCTGCCGAAGGTAATTTACACACGAGAAACGATAACCAACAAAGCGTCTCCATTCCACAACTTGAAATGAACACATGACACGATATTGAGCTTTTAGCTCTTGTTCTCATCTTCTGAATACCGCCAATATTCTACATCCGGGAGCAAGTAGACTGAAGGTTCACGCCAGTAAGGCGTGAACTATTCTGTACTTGCAGGATGTAAGGTCACTTGGCGGTAACCCGGAAGATAGCAAGTCCCAGAATGGTTTACGCCTTTTTCACATCCGAAACATCATGAAAAAAATCATTTCAATGCTGATATTCGCCTGCATCGCCATCGGAATGTCAGCGCAAGAGACACAAGAGCACCTGAAATTCAAAGGCATCCCAATAGACGGAACAGTAAACAGCTTCGTGGCAAAGCTGAAGCAGAAAGGATATACACATCTCACGACGAGCGACGGTGTAGCCCTTCTCAGTGGAGAGTTCGCCGCATACAAAGACTGCACCATTGGCGTTGTCTCTTCAAAAGGGAGAGACTCTGTCTGTAAAGTAGCCGTAATATTCCCAGCCCAAGATACATGGTCTGCTCTTGAACGCAACTATCTATCACTAAAAAACATGCTCACGACAAAATACGGAGAGCCCTCCGACTGTGTAGAAACATTCCAATCCTATTCGCAGCCAGAAGACGACAATGCAAGAATGTATGAACTAAAGTTCGACAGATGCAAATACTACACAATTTTCAAGACAGAACAAGGAGCAATCCAATTAGAACTTGGACACGAAAGTGTTACACGTTGTTATGTCCTGCTCTCATATTTTGACACTATTAACCAGCAGGCTATATACTCCGATGCCATGGACGACTTATAAAAAGAATATCAATCATAAAAACATACATAATATGAAACAAGCAGGAATCTTCATTGCAGGAATGGTCTGCGGCGTGATATTATTCTGTATCATAGCAACCGCCATAACAAGAAATGGAGCAAACGGCTCATCCGATGTCACATTATTTGAGCAAGAAGGCAATACCGTCAGTACAAATTCCTTTAAGGTCTTCCAAGTAATCGGTTCGGAAGGAGCGCTTGCCATGGAGACGAGACCACTTGGCATAGGAAGTGAAGACTTGTCTGTCTCCACGAATTTAGTTGTGTTTTTCCTGAATAAAGACGGAGTATCATACTATGACGACCAAATCATAAAAGTACCGGCAGGGAAATGCGTCAAACAAATAGGTATATACAAGTACCTCACGAAAGACGAAAGAGAAAAGACAGTCCCTATCGTTGACATACGTGACAGATAAATACAGCCACCATCCCACACTGGATATCAATGCAGCGGAGGCCATCCATAGCGCATTGTTTTCCAACAACATACAAGCACCTTCACAAAAGGTGACCTTTCATTGTGTGAAAGGTTACGGTTGGCATTGTAAAAGGTTACCTTTCGCATGATGAAAGGTAACCTTTTACAATGTAATAATCCATCGGCAGGAACGGAATTGTGGAGAAAGAGCCGATAATATCTTTCTCTGCAATTTTCTTCATTGTTTTTTTCGGCATTTTCATAATTTTTCCGTAACTTTGCCTTCGCCAATCATTTATTGGCGCAAATGACATCAACAACCTAACTGAAACTAACCTGTAAAAATGAGAAAAATCATTGTTACCGTTGCCCCTGTATGCCATGTGGGCAAGGAGATTCCGGCAGAGTGCAAGAACCCTCTCACACCTGAGGAAATCACGGAGGACGTAGTGAACTGCTATAAGGCTGGCGCATGCCAGGTGCACCTGCACACACGTGACCTGCAGGGCAACCCTACATTC
Source organism: Prevotella sp. (assembly GCA_029054825.1). Lineage (GTDB taxonomy): Bacteria > Bacteroidota > Bacteroidia > Bacteroidales > Bacteroidaceae > Prevotella. The sequence goes on from JAIDEM010000241.1 coordinate 7,847, forward strand.
GAACTTGACGTATTCTCCAAGACGATAGGCATGATACGCGAGCAGGCACCGGACATCATCATACAGGGTTCTACGGGAGGGCTCTCCACGCTTTCCCTCGAGCAGCGCTGCGTGAGCCTCAACGTCCCGGAGGTGGAAATAGCATCACTTAACATGGGTTCGGTAAATTTCGGCGAGACGGTCTATGTCAACACAAACCCTGACCTGCGATACTGGGCACAGCGGCAGAAGGACGCCGATGTGGTGCCGGAGATGGAGCTGTTCGACCTCTCGCATGTGGAATGCTGCACACGCCTTGCCGACGAGGGTGTCATCCGCCGCCCTCTTCACTATAACTTCTGTGTCGGTCCCGGCGCAAGCAGCAATCTCTCTGCTACAGGGCGCAACCTCGCGCTCCTCAATGCCTTGGCAGAGCCGGGCTCGTCATGGGGCATAAACCATGACTCCATGAAGGATTTCTCCATGCTCGCCTGTGCCATAGGCATGGGTGCCAACGCCGTGCGCGTGGGCTTCGAGGACAGTTTCTACTACGCTTCTGGCAAACGTGCGCATACTAATGCCGAACTTGTGGAGCGCCTCGTTGAGCTTATACGCCTCATGGGATGCGAACCTGCCACACCGGCAGAGGCGCGCGAGATGCTGGAAATCGGCACTTATTGGAAGAAATGATTTTCAAGTGGTTTGGTCGTTTAGTGGTTTAGCGGTTTGGTTATATGTCTACATCATTATACTCTGATACACAAAAGCACAGAGCAGCCAAACCTACTGACAACTAAACGACTAAACAACCAAACAACTAACTAACCAACTGCATCATGAGCAAGAAAAACATAATCTTGGTACTCCTTGTAGTACTGAGCGTCATAACCTTCCTTGACAGGACCTGCATCACCTTCGCGTCCATTGAAATCAAGGAAGACCTCGGCATAGACCAGAGCGGCTGGGGCTGGGTGATGAGCATCTTCACACTCTCCTACGGTCTTATGCAGATACCTTTAGGAGCCCTTGGCGACAAGGTGGGCCACCGCTGGGTACTGGCACTGATAGTGCTGTGGTGGTCACTGTTCACGGGCTTCACAGGCCTTGCCGGCGGACTGATGTCCATGCTCGCCATACGCTTCTGCTTCGGCATAGGCGAGGCTGGAGCGTCACCCTGCTCCACGAGTGTCATCAGCCGATGGTTTGAGAAAGAGAAAGTAGGCAAGGCACAGGGCTACGTATGGGCTGCGACACGTCTCGGCGGAGCTGCTGCACCGTTTCTCGTCATCCCCCTCGTGGCCAGTCACGGCTGGCGCTTCTCCTTCTACCTGCTCGGAGCCGTCGGAGCCGTCTGGGCACTGGTATGGATATATACCTACCGTGACAAGACCCATCCGCACCGCACCGTTCGCGAGCGGTTGCATCAGGCCAATGAGAAGGTGCATATCGGTGCCGGGCAGGCACGTCAGGCGAAGAAAATCATAACGGAGAAGCGTAAGGATATCCCTTGGCGCGAAATCACTTCCCACAGGCAGTTCTGGATTATCTGCGGCATGTATTTCTTCTATGCCTTCGGGTCATGGTTCTTCTTCACATGGTTCCCGGAGTTCATGAAGCAGGGACGCGGCTTCGCTGCCGACGAACTGAAATATGCCGTGGCGATACCGTTCCTCATGAGCATGGCAGGCAACATCATCGGCGGATACCTCACCGACAAGCTCACGGCACGCTTCGGCATCAAGGTAGGCAGAAAAGCCCTCGGCACGACATGCCTTGCAGTGTCGGCAGTGTGCATGGTGCTCGCCGCCTTCATCCCCGGAAAGATGGCTGTCTTCGTGTTCCTCTCGCTCTGTTTCGGCATCTTCGACCTCATGCTCCCGTCGGCCTGGGCCTTGTGCATAGACCTCGGCAAGCATTATGCGGGCTTCGTCTCCGGCGCGATGAACACCTTCGGCAACCTCGGCGGATTCTGCTGTTCGCTGATGTTCGGCTATCTGCTCAAGTCTACTGGCAACTATAATCTGCCACTGTACATGATTGCCGTGATGCTCCTGCTCAGTGCGGCACTCTTCGCATTCATAAACCCTTCAAAACCAATAGTCACTGAAGATGAACAATAACACAAAGATGGTTGTCTTCGACGACGACCCTACAGGAATACAGACCGTGCACGGCTGCCTCCTCGTGACCGACTGGAGCGAGGAGAATATCGTGAAGGCATTCAACGACGACCAGCCGTTCTTCTATGTCTTGACAAACAGCCGCGCCCTCACCGCAACAGCCGCGGAGAGGGTGCTGGAGAGCGCGGTGGAGACTGTGTTGAGAGTAAACGAGAGATTTGGTTACAGACTGATATGCGTGTCGCGCAGCGACTCCTGTCTCCGCGGCCATTTCCCTCTTGAGACAGACGTAATGCGCCGTACCCTTGAGAGACACGGCGTGAAGGTATGGCCGCGCATCCCCTTCTGTCCGGCATTCATAGAGAGCGGCAGGGTGACTATCGATGGCGTACACTACATGAAAGTCCCTTCCGCATCAGGAAAGGCTGGCGAGGAAAGGCTGGTTCCTGTATCGGAAACGGAGTTTGCTCGTGACAATGTCTTCGGGTACAAAAACGCGAAGCTCACGGAATACATAAAGGAGAAAGGCGGAAATCCCGATGACTACGACATCATTGATGCCGAGAGCTACGTCCAGCTCGATGCCTTCCGCGACCGTCTGTACAGCGAGACGCACGACTTCGACGGTGCTGTCGTCATCCGCTCGTCATCGTCCCTTCCGCGCTCGATGTCAGGAATAAGCGACAAGCCGTATCTCTCGCGCGAGGATTTGGGCATAAAGGACGACACACCGGGAGTGTTCATCGTAGGTTCACATGTAAGGAAGACCACCGTACAGATGGAAAACCTGCTCACCGACAGCCATGTCCGCGGCATAGAACTCCCTATAGACCGTATCCTCGACGACGGGGAGACACTCATGGAAGAGACACTCGCGGAGATGTCGCGGCTGTTCCGTGACGGAAAGACACCCGTAGTCTATACGGCAAGAAAGGAAGTGCGCATAGACGACCCCGAGAAGCGCCAGCGTCTCGGGCAGACAGTGTCAGACTTTCTCGTCGGCATCGTGCGCCGTCTGCCATTCACCCCGTCATATCTTGTGGCGAAAGGCGGCATCACGAGCCACGACATCCTCACCAAGGGGCTTGAGATAAAGACAGGAAGAGTCATGGGACAGGCGATAAACAGCGTCCCTTGCGTCATGGCAGAGAAGTTCGGATACATCATCTTCCCAGGCAATGTAGGAGGAGAGCGGTCGCTGCTCGACATCCACAAGAAGTTCAGAGGCCATGCTCCTGCGCATACTTGATATTGCGCGGGTGGCAGTTGAGTATATCATAACGCAGGCGTGACATATCCAGATGGGTATAAATCTCGGTGGTGCCTATCTTCTCGTGTCCCAGCATTGCCTGTATGGACCGGAGATCGGCACCGCCTTCCAGGAGGCATGTGGCAAAGGAGTGGCGCAGAGTATGCGGCGAGATGGTCTTCTTTATGCCGGCGGCGATGCCGAGGCGCTTTATCATGATAAGTATCATGGTGCGCGTAAGGTGTGCGCCGCGGCGGTTGAGGAATACATAATCCTGCTCGCCGGGCTTTATCTTCAGGGCGTTACGGTCAATGAACCAATACCTGAGTTCTTGTATCGCACGCGGCGAGATAGGTACAAGGCGCTCCTTGTTGCCCTTTCCCACGACCCGGATAAAGCCCTCGGCGAGGTAAAGATTGGAGAGCCGCAGAGAGACAAGCTCCGATACGCGCAGTCCGCATGAGAAAAGCATCTCGATGATGGCCTTGTTACGCTGTCCCTCAGGCTGGGAGAGATCTATCGCCCCCTCCAGCATATCAATCTCCTCCACGCTGAGCACCTCGGGCAGATGCTCCCCCAGACGGGGTGATTCGAGGAGCTCCGTAGGATCCTGCTCCATGAAGCCGTCGAGCAGCAGATACTTGTAGAAAGTCCTTATGCCGCTGAGAATCCTCGACTGTGAGCGAGGCGAGATGCCGAGGTCGAACAGCGAGGCGAGGAATGCCTGCAGGTCCTGCAGGGAAACCTCTGTCAGTGACCTCACAGCCGTCGCCTCTTCACTGGCGTCTGGCGATGACATGAACGTCCTCAGCTTGTCGATGTCCCTCATATACGCCTCGATGGTATGCTCCGAGTATGACCGTTCGAGGCGGAGATAGCGGCGGAAACGCCTCGTTATTTCCGTATCATTATTTGCTTTTTCCATTTATTTTATATACCTTTGCACGTGCAAAAGTACAAAAAATAAATCACAAACCACACTCCGCAGACAATTAAAAAAGATGAAAATCCTTATTCTTAACGGACCGAACCTTAACCTCCTCGGAGTCCGCGAGCCGGGAATCTACGGCAGCATGTCCTTCGACGACTATATGCCGAAGCTCAGGGAGATGTTCCCGGACACGACTCTGGAGTATTTCCAGAGCAACATCGAGGGGGAGATGATAGACAAGATACAGGAGACAGGGTTCTCGTATGACGGCATTGTGCTCAACGCCGGCGCATACACCCATACCTCCGTGGCTCTCCACGACTGCATACGCGCCGTGACGACCCCTGTCATCGAGGTGCATATCTCCAATGTCCATACACGCGAGGAATTCCGCCACCGCTCCATGATCTCCGCCGCCTGCAAGGGTGTGATATGCGGTTTCGGGCTCGACTCCTACCGCCTCGCAATATCAGCTCTCGCCAATGGCTAAGTCAAGGACACAGGATCCCAACCACACCACGCTCGACGGCGAGGCGGCTCTCGACAGTTATGTCATAGGACACAGCGACCCGGAACCGGAATATCTGTACCGTCTGTGGCGCGCCACTAATGTCCACATGCTCCACGGGCGCATGGCAAGCGGACATCTGCAGGGCCGTCTGCTGAAGATGCTTGTCCAGATGATACGCCCGAAGAGGGTCATCGAGGTGGGAACATTCTCAGGATACTCTGCCCTGTGTATGGCAGAGGGGCTTCCGGATGACGGACATCTGTGGACATTCGAGATCAACGACGAGCAGGAAGACTTCACCCGGCCGTGGATAGAACAGTCGCCGTGGGCGGACAAGGTGTCGTTCATCATAGGCGATGCCGCCACCGAGGCAGGGAAAACAGGAGAGATGTTCGACATGGCATTCATAGACGGCGACAAGCGCACATACATAGACACATACGAGGCATTGCTGCCCCTGATGGCGCCAGGAGCGTTCATCCTTGCCGACAACACCCTCTGGGACGGTCATGTCATAGACCCTGAATACCTTAACGACAGGCAGACGAAAGGCATACGTGCCTTCAACGACCATATCGCGGCAGACTCTCGCGTAAGCCGCGTGATACTCCCTCTCCGCGACGGTCTCACCATCATCCGCAAAAGGTGACCCTTCACTGTGTAGAGGGTGACCTTTTACCATGCAAAGGGTGACCTTTCGCGCTGCAAAAGGTCACCCTCGGGAAACATACCATGACGTATGCCGTCAACAAACATCAATATATACATCTCATGCGAATAGCTATCATCGGTGCCGGCGCTGCCGGCTGCTTCTGCGCGGTGAACCTCAAACGGCGGTTTCCCGGGGCAGAGGTTCATGTCTATGAGAGCGGCACAAGACCGCTGGCGAAAGTTGCCGTGACAGGTGGCGGAAGATGCAACCTCACAAACTCCTTCCATGGAGTACGGAGCATGGAGAGCGTCTATCCGCGCGGTGCAAGGCTCATGAAGAGAGCCTTGAAGGTTTTCTCGCACAATGACACGATGAGATGGTTTGAGGAGGAGGGCGTGCGCCTCACTGTGCAGGACGACAACTGCGTGTTTCCTGTCTCGCAGGATGCCATGGAGATAGTCCTCACGCTGACACGGCTCATGGACAGCCTCGGTGTAAGGCTGACATTGAACCACCGTGTCAGTGATATAAGGAGCATCATGGCGGAATATGACCGCGTGGTAGTGACGACAGGCGGTGCGCCGAAAGCCTCGGGACTGGCCTTTCTTGAACCTCTCGGACTGGAGACGGTGGCGTCCGTGCCGGCGCTCTTTACCTTCAACGTAAACGACAAGTCACTGCATGAGCTCATGGGCACTGTCGTAGAGCACACGACATGCAAGCTCTGCGGCACAAAGATGCAGGCGGCAGGACCGCTGCTGATAACCCATTGGGGACTGTCCGGTCCTGCTATACTGCGCCTCTCGGCATACGGGGCACGGCTCCTTGCGGAGAAAGGATACGAGGCTGATGTCTGCATAAACTGGCTGGGAGAGAGCAACGCACAGGAGACGGTCGGGACACTGCACGCATACCGTGACGAAAATCCGCTCAAACAGCTATCGAGCGTCTACCCTGACGTGCTCAATCAAAGGCTGTGGTGCTGGCTTCTGCAAAAGGCAGGGCTGTCTCCCGACAGACGCTGGCAGGATATCGGAGAGAAGCAGATGAACCGTCTCGCTGCCATACTGACAAGCGACATGCTGCATATCAGCGGGCGCGGGACATTCAAGGAGGAATTCGTGACATGCGGAGGCATAGCCCTCGGCAATGTCAATCCCGGGACTCTCGAGGCGCGCCAGTATCCCGGACTGTATTTCGCAGGAGAGGTGCTTGACGTGGATGCCGTGACAGGAGGCTTCAACCTCCAGGCAGCATGGACAATGGGCTACATCGTGGCGCAGAGCATTACGGCAGATTAGTGGTTTAACCGTTTAGCAGCTTGGGCGTTTGGGTATTAGTCATATATTTTCCATTACGGCTATTCCAGCTATTTTGGCTATACCCTAAGAAAAAAATAAAACCGTATAACACTCAAAATAATGAACAGCAATTCGACAAAAGGATTTCTCGTCATCGCCGCAATGTCCGTGGCAGCATGGTACATCGCGACACTGCCCGCCGTAAAGGCACTGTCATTCAGTTCGCTCATCATAGGCATACTTATCGGTATGGTCTATGCCAACACATTAAGATACAAGCAGCCGAAGGAATGGGACAGCGGCATAAAGTTCTGCTCGAAACGTATGCTGCGCCTCGGCATCATCCTTTACGGCTTCAGACTTACCTTCCAGGATGTCATAGCCGTCGGACCGAAAGCCGTCATCATAGACTGCATCGTCGTCATCGTGACCCTTCTCCTCGGGATATGGGCAGGAAAGCGTCTCGGACTTGACCGCGAGACAACTCTCATGACCTCGACCGGCTCTGCCATCTGTGGCGCGGCGGCTGTCCTCGGCGCCGAGTCCATCGTCAAGGGCAAGCCTCATCAGACAGCAGTCGCCGTCAGCACGGTTGTGATATTCGGCACACTCTCCATGTTCCTCTACCCTATCATGTACCGAAGCGGCCTCTGCGACTTCCTGTGTCCTCAGCAGATGGGCATATATACAGGTGCTACACTCCACGAGGTAGCCCACGTTGTCGGTGCCGGCAATGCCATGGGCGACCAGATAGCGACAGACTCACTGATAGTGAAGATGGTGCGTGTGATGCTTCTCGTGCCAGTGCTCATCGCCATGTCGTGGCTCTTGGGCAAGAGAAAGAGACAGGAGAAAGAGGCACATGGCTGCAAGACGGAGAAGAGCAAGATAAACATTCCGTGGTTTGCCTTCATCTTCCTCCTCATGATAGGTGTCAACAGCGGTCTCCATGCCATATACGGCGGACAGCCATGGCTCACAGAAGGTCTGAAAATCGTGGAGGCTGTATCTACATTCATGCTCACACTCGCAATGACAGCCCTCGGCAGCGACACATGTATAGACAAGTTCAAGCAGGCAGGGGCAAAACCTTTCTACCTCGCCGGCATACTCTATGTATGGCTTGTGGCAGGAGGTTTCTTCCTCGTGAGATGCCTCGCATGACGCAGACACTGACGCATGACAGCATCGAGGGACAGCATAGTATGAAAGGATGCCGTTCCTTTAAGTAAGTGAACAAAATCAATGTATGATATAAAGCGTAGTTATTTTTGAGATATTTTTCGTTTTGGAGCGAAGAAGCATAGCGGACTATGCGACTGAGGGATAAGACGGGAACAGCCAAAAAGAGCAAGCTTTATACATACAAGATTATGCTATTCACTTGATTCCATATAGTATCGTTTAATTTTGTTTGCTCACTTACCATAAAGCAAAAACTCCCTGCCCTGACAAATGAACAGACTTCACTCTCTGATTCTTATCCTTATACTACACCTGTCGATGCTTGCCAACATGGCGAGCGCCGACGAACGGCTGTTTCATATAGCACGAAGCCTGAACCCCAACTGGGTATGCTATGACGCAAGACTCAAGGACGGCAAACTGGATATGAGTGATCCCGTGCACGTATACTGGCACAACAATTCCGACAACCCGGGACATGAGAACGAGCTTTCATTTTTCCAGCGCAAGATGGCATACGGTGTGAAGGTCTTGAAAGCCGGAAATCAGGAAGCGGAGATACGCCTCACGGCATATAAGAAGCGCAACCTGCATGTCTGCAAGCGCAACGGCCGTTGGGTAGCACTATGCACAATAAACGGCAAACGGTGCATCCTTCGTGAGATATACGTGCAGCTGAAGCCCAAGAACCCTCTTAGCGTAGTCTACATACAGCTGTCTGGCTTCTCCGCAACTGACGGTTCCAGGCAGGCTGAGAAAATATATAATAGGTAGTGGAACTGAGGTTGGCGGCTTATTTGACTGAGGTGTTTCGGCTTATCAGCCTACCAAAAAACACACTATAGCTATCTATTACTGTTACAGTCTATAAAAACTATAATTCCATAATCATGCAATCCTATGTCAGATGCCGTGACTCCATTATAACGTAGCCACGGCATCTGACGTTCGTAAATATAGTAATAAAAACGTAACCTGAAAAATAATGCGTGATGAACGATAACCGTTCATCACGCATTGCGTTGTCCCAAGAAGATTCGAACTTCTACAAACAGAACCAAAACCTGTTGTGCTACCATTACACCATGGGACAATCCTGAAAAACAGGATATTCTGTCTCCGCAGCCCTCCTCCCGATAAGGTTCAGGAAGCGTAGCCTCCGTCACCAGCAGGGCTTTAGGAAGACATCCTGTTATTCGTGTGCAAAGGTACAAAAAATATTTCTATTATCTTGCAACATTTGCCATTATTTCGCTATAATGAGGAAATATTTCTTCTTTCCCTGCTGTGCAAGCAGATATTTTCCGTCAAGAAGGTCGGCCTCTGTGATTACTGCGTTAGGATCTGCGAGCTTCTCCTTGTTGATGGAAACTCCGCCTCCCTGTGTCAGCTTACGCATCTCTCCCTTGGAAGGGAACACTGGAGCGTCAGCGGTAAGCAGCTCTATGGCAGCCTTTCCTATGATGTCTGTCTTAGCCACCTCATAGTGAGGCACTCCGGCAAACACATCAAGGAGGGTCTGCTCGTCAAGTTTCAGGAGTGAATCCTTCGTAGACTTGCCGAAGAGGATATTTGAAGCCTCCTTGGCTGTCTCAAGGTCTTCCTGAGAATGGCACATCACTGTCACTTCCTCGGCAAGACGCTTCTGCAGGATACGGTATCCCGGGTCTTTCCTGTGCTCCTCCACGAGGGCGTCGATGGTCTCCTTGTCGAGCGATGTGAATATCTTGATGTACTTCTCGGCGTCATCGTCGCTGACATTGAGCCAGAACTGGTAGAAGGCGTATGGTGTCGTGCGGTTGCGGTCGAGCCAGATGTTGCCAGACTCGGTCTTGCCGAATTTCTTGCCGTCGGCCTTTGTTATTAGCGGGCATGTGAGGGCGTACGCCTCTGTCTCGCTGCCGAGAGTGCGGCGGATAAGCTCTGTTCCCGTGGTCATATTGCCCCACTGGTCGTTGCCGCCGAGCTGCAGCTGGCAGTTCTTCGCCTGATAAAGGTGCAGGAAATCATAGCCCTGCAGGAGCTGGTAGGTAAACTCCGTGAAGGAGAGTCCGTCACGTGCTGTGCCGTTGAGACGCTGCTGTACAGACTCCTTGGCCATCATGTAGTTGACGGTGATATGCTTTCCCACTGTGCGTGCGAAGTCAAGGAAGGTGAAATCCTTCATCCAGTCATAGTTGTTGACCATCTCCGCGGCATTAGGGCCTTCGGCATCGAAGTCGAGGAACTTAGCCACCTGCTTCTTGATACACTCCTGGTTATGGTACAGAGTCTCGGCATCAAGGAGGTTACGCTCCTGTGATTTGCCTGAAGGGTCTCCAATCATACCCGTCGCTCCTCCCACGAGGATGATAGGCTTGTGTCCGCACTGCTGGAGATGTCTCAGCATCATGATGCCGCAGAGGTGACCTATATGGAGAGAGTCGGCCGTAGGATCGGTGCCAAGGTATGCTGTCACCATCTGCTTCTGGAGCAGTTCTTCGGTGCCAGGCATTATCTGCGCGAGCATTCCGCGCCATTTAAGTTCTTCTACAAAGTTTTTCATCTATGTCTTTTCTGTTGTTTTATTCCTTGATGTTTCCTGTCATCCACCGTCAGGAAGCCGTTATATACAGGATTCTTGCATGTCGTCTTCCCTGCTGTCTGCCAGGCATTCAGGGCACAGGGTCATAGCCAGAGCCGCCCCACGGGTGACAGCGCAGTATGCGTCTTATGCCGAGCCACAATCCTTTCAGCGGTCCGTGCTTCATGATAGCCTGCCGCATATACTCCGAGCATGTGGGAGTGAAGCGGCAGGAAGCAGGGGTAAACGGCGATATGGCATGCTGGTATATCCATATCGGGGCAAGAATCACTTGCCTAATGCAGTTTCTCAAGAGCCTTGCGTATGGCATTGTCCACCCTCCTTGATTCAAAATGCTTGTCGGCGAGCCAGATGAATGCTATCAGTGTCTTGGTCTCCTGCCGTGTCCCGGCATCTGTATCCTGCGGCAAAGCATTGTTCTCCGCACAGCATTTACGGTACGCCTCCCTCATCTGCCGTTTGATGCGGTTGCGGTCAACGGCATGCTTGAAATGGCGTTTCGACACTGAAAACAGCACCCTCACCGGGCAGCGGCTATTGCCGTCGCCACCCGGAGCATCACGGGCAATGTCCACCTCCAGACTAACCATTCTTATAGGATAGACGGTGTGCACCTTGCCCTTCTTGCTTGTGAAGAGTTTGTCGATAAGTGTCTTGCTCTTCAAGCGTGGCGAGAGTGACAGTCTTTTCAATGTATGCTTACGTTGTATTCTGTTGCGGGAATGCTTTTGCTTAAGGATGTATAACGTCCGGCGTGCAGTGACGCGTCACGATGCTTAGTCTTCGAGGTCGCGGAGGTATGCGCGCAGTGCACCTACCATGGATGGCTGCTTAGGTGTCGGAGCCTGTACCTCGAGATCATAGCCCTGCTCTTCCGCTGCCTTTGCCGTTGCGGTGCCGAAGGTCGCCACTTTCAGCGAGCCGTCCTTCACCTTGTCGTCAAGATTATCATGGAGTGTCTTCACACCAGTAGGGCTGAAGAGTATTATCATGTCGAAGTCGAAATTCTCCTTCTCTTCCTCCGTGAGGTCATCGTTCACCGTCTGATACATCACACATTCGGTGTGCTGCAGGTTATTGCGGTCGAGGAGGTCCTTGATAGCGTTGTTGTGTACGGAGCTGAGCGGCACGAGATATTTCTCTCCGCTGTGCTTCAACATGGCAGGAATGAGGTCGTCCACTCTGCCCGACTCGCCGAAGAATACCTTACGCTTGCGGTACTGGACGTATTTCTGTATGTAGTGAGCTATGCTCTCTGTCGTGCAGAAATACTTCATTGTCTCGGGAATCTCCACACGCAGTTCCTTGGCAAGGGAGAAATAATTGTCTATCGCATACTTTGACGTGAACACCACGGCTGTATATGCACCAAGGGAGACATGTTGCTGGCGGAAGTCCTTTGAACTTATTCCCTCTACTTTTATGAACGGGCGGAACACAAATTCCACTCCGTAATCTCGCTCTATATCGAAATATGGAGATTTGTCTCCTGACGGTCTCGGCTGTGAAACAAGTATCTTCTTTATCATCGTCTAAGTTAATAATTTACTTTCAGATAGTTGGCTATTGTTATCAGGATGCCCCACAATATCAGTGGCGGCACTATTTCGAGTGTGCAAAAATACAAAAAAATCTGCAGAAAAGCTCCTTTTTTCTTGAAAAAGATAAGAAAACACTTATAAAACAGCAATAATTTCACGAAAATGATGATAATCTGTCTCTTGGACACATCT
>JAIDEM010000242.1 GCA_029054825.1 Prevotella sp.
CTTGTCTCGTGGGCTCTGATATGTGTATAAGAGTCAGTTCCTGAACCGTGTGATTATTGATGATGTTATGGTGGAAGACCAGCAAAAAAAAGAGATGCTTGTATGTCACCGCCTTTCTGCAAAAATAGATGTCATACCATTAATAAAAGGAAGAGTCAGCATATCTTCTGCACAGATTTTCGGCATGCATCTTTCTTTGTACAAACCTGATGGGGCATCGCCGTTGAATTGCCAGTTTGTCATAGATTCTCTAGCATCAAAAGATACTGCAAAGCATACGCCTTTAGATATCCAAATAGCTTCACTCGTAATAAGGAATTCGGCCATGCGCTATGACCGCAAAGATGTTGCACATAAGGCAGGATTTGACGTGAACCATATGGTTCTTGACAGGATTTCTGGTCATGTGATGCTGTATGCTTTGACAGACGATAGTTTGTCTGTCAAATTGAAGAAACTTTCCTTTGACGAGTTGAATTCTAATTTCTCGCTGGCCAACATGTCTTTTGTCGCCGAGGCAAATAAGCGGTGGCTTTCGATAAATGATTTTAATTTGCGTACAAAAAACAGTGATGTTGCGCTTGATGTCAAGGCATGTTATGCCGGGAGACGGATACAGTCATATAGTATTGCAAGTAGAAGGGCTTCTGTCGGATTGAGTGATGTTGCCTGCTTTGTTCCTGCACTTTCCAAATTAGGTGGCAAGATGCTTCTTGATGTTAATGTCGATGGGAGTGATAAAGGGTTGAATATCCGGCGTTTGGAAGTAAAATCGTCAAACGAAGATTTTACTCTCCACATCAATGGCAATATCATGTCAAAAATGTCGTTGTTCAATGCCTCTCCTAAGTTGGAATCACTGAACTGGAGTCTTCAAGGTAAAGTCCATGCTGCCCATGGATTTATAGAGAAGGCATCATTAGCATTTGGAATCGCAAGCCCGATTCTTGCTAAGCTGGGTACTGTGGATTATTCTGTTAAAGCAGAGGGACATGACGGTAATGATATCCTGTCTGGAAAACTGAAGACTAGTGTAGGTAACATTGTGCACAGAATCTCTTTTTCGGACAATACTGTCAGGGCAAATGTAAGCACGATAGACTATCTGAATCTTGGTTCGCTGCTTGACACAAAGGCATTGGGAAATATAGAATTCACACTTAATACAGATGTAAGAGTAAGCAGGAATGCTGATACAGGGAGGTTTATGTTGAGTATGCTTGACGGCAATGTCAATATCCCTTCTGTCATAGCTAATGGTTACGAATATCGTAATGTGAAGTTGATTTCCAAGATTCAGGGGAATATTGCAGAACTGTCAGCCGACATAGCGGATATGAATGCCAATGCTAAGGTCGTATTAGCAGCCTCGAATGTGTCTGCCCTGTTTGCCGGAACCCCCGAAGAGCTACGTGAACTTGAGCTTAGGGCTGATGTTGCACATGTCAATCCGTATGCCCTGGGACTGTTGAGGCAGGATACCGTTTTCCATGCACCGTTGTCATTTGCGTTGCATGCTGCAACTACAAAAATGGATAACGGCTACACAACAATCAAGTTTGACTCGGATTTTGCAAATGCTGTGGCCGAAGGCGAATTCGATCCGTTTACACTTCAGCAGACATTTACCAATCTTGTGGCAAAGCGTCTTCCGACTCTTCCAGGAATGCCTCAATATAAGGCAACGGACAACAAAATGAATCTTAATGTCTATGTAACGGACATGAAGCGTGTGGGGGAACTTTTTGGAGTGGACATGTCTGCACGTGAACCGTTGATGCTTGTTGGAAAGGTCAACGACCCGATGCAGAATGCTGACATAAGTATTGCCGCTCCCCATTTTGAATATTCGGGAAGAACGTTCGGAGACACGAAGTTGCATATCTACTCCCTTGCAGATACATTGTATGTAAACGGAAGAACTTCCCGTGAGGATTCAGACGGCAAGCATTTCTCCTTGTCGTTCAGGGGACAGGCAGCAGACAACAGACTGACAACGGCTATTGATTTCGACAATGGACGTCAACGGAGAATGTGTGGAAGCATCAATGCCAACAGCCAGTTTTTCAAGGGTGTAGATGGAAAGCCTGTTGTGGCGGTTAATATATTGCCTTCAGAGATAATGATGGGCGACTCGTTATGGCATCTGCGTAGTTCTGATGTAGTGTATACAGCCTACAATCTCCGCATCAATAACTTCCTACTCGAACATGACCAGCAACGTGTCAAGATAGATGGTGCTGCTACGAGGTCTGTGGAAGACTCCCTTGTGGTGGACATGCAGGATGTCGATGTCGCGTATGTAATGAATCTCATAGACTTCCATAGTGTTGAGTTCAGCGGTTTTGCCACGGGCAAGGCTGTCGTCAAATCGTTGTTCTCCGCTCCAGATGCGCATGCCGACATCGATGTTCGGGACTTCCGCTTCCAGTATGGCAGGATGGGTGTAATGACTTGCAATGCTAACTGGGACAACGAACTTGGACAGATAAACATAAATGCTGTCTGCAATGATGACAATGTCACCCCGGAACTTGACGGCAGGCTTGGTATAGAGGGATATATTTCCATAAAGAACAATTATATCGACCTCGGCATGAAGGCTGATAATACACGTCTTGAATTCTTGCAGTCCTTCTGTGAGTCTTTCCTTCAGGATGTGGAAGTCTACGGGACAGGAGATGTACGTCTACACGGTCCGTTGAATAGGCTCAATCTTACAGGAGATGCCATAATCAACGGATCCACCAAGATAAAGGCTCTGAATACAGTGTATACCCTCAAGGATGATACTGTTCATTTCGTTCCCAATGACATCCGGTTTGCCGATTGTGCTTTCTACGACAAGTACGGAAACCGCGGAATAATATCAGGAGCCTTGCATCATAGGAATCTTGGCAAGATGACATTCGACTTTGACGTCAAGGCGGAACATCTGCTATGCTTTGATTTTCCTACACTTGACGGCTCGACATTCTGTGGCCGTGTCGTTGGTACGGGCGATTGTCGCATAACGGGCCGTGCCGGCGAGATAGTCTTTGATATAGACGCTTATCCTGAGGAGACGTCACAGCTGACTTACAATGTATCGTCGCCAGACGCGTTGCAGAATCAATCGTTCATCACTTGGACATCGAAAGAAGAGCGAGACAGTATCACGGAAGACAGTGTCGCTGTGACTGTTCCCGTGAAGCCGAAACATCAGCTGTCTACCAACATCCGCATGAATTTCCTCATGCACATCACACCAGCGAGCACTCTTCAACTTCTTATGGATCAGCGTACAGGAGACTATATTAGACTAAACGGCTCAGGAGACCTCCGTGCGACATATTTCAATAAAGGAGGCTTGCAGATTTTCGGAAACTACAATGTGGAGTACGGCGACTATGAGATGACGATACAGAAGGTACTGTCAAAGAATTTCCATTTCCTTCCTGGCGGTTCCATATCTTTCGGAGGTGAGCCGTTCCAGGCTTTGGTGAACCTGAAAGCACAGTATATCGTTCCGTCTGTGCCGTTGTCCGACCTTAATATTGGCAACTCGTTCAAGAACAACTCCGTACGTGTAAACTGCCTCATGAACATAACAGGTACGGCAGAGCATCCTGTAGTCGATTTCGATTTGAATCTGCCTCAGGCAAGCACTGATGTCCAGCAAATGATTACATCACTCATGGATTCCGAGCAGGAGCGCACACAGCAGGTCATATATCTTCTTTCCATAGGCAGGTTCTACTCTGCCAACAGCAATGCTTCGGCAGATGCCGCAGCCACGTCCCAGACGTCCTTGGCGATGCAGTCGTTATTGTCGGGCACAGTCTCACAGCAGATAAACAATATCATTTCGGATATGGTATTGAAGAACAGCGACTGGAATTTCGGCGCAAACATCTCCCCCGGTGATGAGGGCATGAATAATGCAGAGTATGAAGGCCTTGTCTCCGGCAGGATGTTCAACAACCGTCTGCAGATAAATGGTCAGTTCGGTTATCGTGACAACAAGAATGCCACGACATCGTTCATCGGTGATTTTGATGTGCGCTACCTCCTTTTCCCGAACGGCAATCTCTCCGTGCAGGTATATAATCAGACTTCCGACAGATACTTTACGAAGTCAAGTCTCAATACTCAGGGATTGGGCATAGAGTTCAAGCATGACTTCAACTCATTCATTCCAGGCTTCCTGAGAAAAAGAAAAAATCACGTTTTGAAATTAAAGTGAACAGAAAGATATGATAGATAAGGAATTTGATTCTATAGACGATGAGCGTGACGATGAGGGGAAAGACCCTTCAGAGGAAATGGCAAAGGAGATGCGCGAAATGTTCCAGCAGGCTTCACGTGCACTCCACAATTCCCTCAGCAATGCTGTACATCGTGGACAGGTTGAGGGGACTCTTGTAATGGAGCGTCCTGACGATACCAAGACTCCGTTTCTCGACAAGTATAGTCATGACCTCACTCAAGCTGCAGCTGAACACAGACTTGATCCTGTCGTGGGGCGTGACAAGGAGATATACCGCCTTACCGAGATCCTCGGCAGAAGGAAGAAGAACAACCCTGTTCTTATTGGTGACCCTGGTGTCGGCAAGAGCGCTATTGTTGAGGGACTGGCACAGCAGATTGCCGACGGTACAGCCTCTCCTGTGCTCCGTGGCAAGAGGGTGCTTTCACTTGACCTTACAGGTGTTGTGGCAGGCACGCAGTTCCGCGGTGATTTCGAGAAGCGTATGAAAGGCATCATTTCCGATTTGGAGAAGTCTCACGATGTCATTGTCTTCATAGACGAGATACACACCCTGATGGGAGCTGGTTCAGCCTCGGGAACAATGGATGCTGCGAACATCCTGAAACCTGCCCTTGCGAGAGGTATGGTGCAGTGTATAGGGGCTACGACACTTGATGAATACCGCAAGTCCATAGAAAAGGACGGTGCCTTGGAACGCCGTTTCCAGAAGATAATCGTCAATCCAACATCCCCAGAGGAGACCATGACGATATTAGAGAATATCAAGGCGCGTTACCAGCAGCACCATCATGTCATGTATACAGCGGAGGCGCTGCGCGCCTGTGTCGTGCAGACACAACGCTACATTACCGACCGTGTGTTTCCTGACAAGGCTATTGATGCCCTTGATGAGGTAGGGGCACGTGTACATCTCAGGACGGCGGTCATCTCGCCACGTCAGAAACGTCTTGAGGCGGAGCTCGAGGATGTACGTCAGAAGAAGAAGGTTGCTGTAGTGCAGCAGAATTTTGAGCTTGCCGCAGCTTTGCGTGACAGGCAAGAGGAACTCGGACGACGTCTTCAGCAGATACAGGTATACGGAGATGATGACAATACGTCTGACTATGTTACCGTGACAGAGGATGATGTCTGCGAGGTTGTGTCCTTGATTTCTGGTGTTCCTGTGTCTCGTGTAAGTGAAGACGGCAATACTCGTCTGCGCAGGCTTAGCGATATATTGAAGAGTAGCGTCATTGGTCAGGACAGTGCCGTGGATACATGTGTGCGCGCCATACGTCGCAACAGCCTTGGTCTGCGCGCTCATGCCCGTCCGATAGGTGTGTTTCTTTTCCTTGGCCCTACAGGTGTTGGAAAGACATACCTTGCCCGACAGTTGGCACAGGAGGTCTTTGGTTCAACAGAGTCCCTGATACGTGTTGATATGTCAGAATTCAATGAATCGTTCAATACCTCCAGACTTGTCGGTGCTCCTCCTGGATATGTCGGCTATGACGAAGGCGGACAACTGACGGAGCGTGTGCGTCGTCATCCATATTCTGTAGTGCTTCTTGACGAAATAGAAAAGGCGCATCAGAATATCTTCAACCTATTGCTGCAGGTGCTTGATGAAGGTCGGTTGACAGATGGTAACGGACGTCTCGTGGACTTCCGTAACACGATAGTCATCATGACCTCCAATGCCGGCACACGTCAGCTGAAAGATTTTTCCAGAGGCATAGGATTCGGTTCATCATCCTCCGATGGAACCATCAATGGCGACTATGCTCGTTCTATCATAGAGAAGGCTCTGAGGCGACAGTTTGCACCGGAATTTCTGAACCGCCTTGACGAAATTGTGATGTTCGAGCAACTTTCCCTTGACTCGATAAAGAAAATAATAGATATAGAGCTGAGAGACCTCCATTCGCGTGTCTCGGAGCTCGGTTTCAGACTTCGTATCTCCGATAAGGCAAAAGAGTTTGTTGCGGAGAAAGGTTACGACGTGCAGTTCGGTGCCCGCCCTCTAAAGCGTGCAGTACAGCGTTATGTAGAGGATGAGCTATGCAACCTCCTTCTTGATGGCAACCTGCAACAAGGGAATATCATAAGGATAGGGAAGCCGAAGACTGCCGAGAAGCTGGTTTTCAGTGTATCTGAAAAATAAAATAAGACATGATAAGTAAGGCAAAGACAAAACTTATACGCTCTCTTGAACACAGGAAGGCGAGAAAAGAAGAAGGACTCTTCGTGGCCGAGGGACCTAAGGTCGTGGGCGACCTGATGAAGGTAGCCGTGCCGGAAATCATTGCGGCGACAGACGGATGGCTCAAACAGTGCGGCGACACTCTCACCAGTAAGGACACTGAGGTATATACCGTGACGCCAGAAGAACTGCAACGCCTTTCTTTCCTGCAGCATCCGCAACAGGTGTTGGCTGTCTTCAGGCAGGATTTTTCCAATGACACACGTCTTTCTCTTCATGATACCGTGCAGACCGCCCTGCAGCAGGAGCGGGGCGACAGTCTTTTCATCGCTCTTGACTCAGTTCAGGATCCTGGCAATTTAGGCACAATAATACGCGTGGCAGACTGGTTCGGTATCGAGCATGTCTTCTGTTCGGAGGAAACAGCAGACCCATGGAATCCGAAAGTAGTGCAGTCTACTATGGGCAGCCTGGCGCGAGTTAATGTCACTCGATGCAATCTCCATGCCCTGCTTGACGAGATAGAAGCCTACAACCGTTCACTTCCGCCAGCCTCAAGTCCGTTTCCTGTCTATGGGACATTCCTTGACGGTGCAGACATAACAGTGCGTCAACTGGAACGGCGTGGCCTCCTTGTCATGGGCAATGAAGGCAAAGGCATTTCCTCTTCTATCGCGGCACGAGTCAGCGACAGGTTGCTGATACCCAGCTTCCCTGAGGGAAGGGAGACTGCGGATTCTCTCAATGTTGCCATCGCGACAGCCATAGCTTGCTTTGCCATAAGAAAAGGATAAAGTGGTAGTGGTCTATGTTGATGTTATGTTATGGAGGTCTGTAAAAAAATGGATGCATTCAGCCTGTTGTGCAACAGAGTGTGGAAATCATGGTTTATACCCCTCCCATTCGTAATCTCTTCAATTCATAATATAGGTTGTGTTCTTGCAGAAAGTTCTCTGTATTTTTCGTCTTGTTGCCTTAACGTAGGATAAAATTGTCACGGTCGTTGAGTACAGGAAATTTCTGTCTGAAGGCATAGAGGGCTTCTGTGTCAATGTTGACTGTTACAGTCTCTGAATGGCCGTCACAGCAAAGACCTATGCAACGGCCGTATGCATCATAGGCTTCCGTGCCGCCGTTGTATGTACATAAGTCATCGCGGCCTATGCGGTTTACGCCGAGGACATAGCATTGGTTTTCTATGGCACGAGCGCATAGTAGGGTATGCCAGACGCGGATACGGCTCTCAGGCCACGATGCGACGTAGATTATCGCATCGTAATCATTATCGTTTCTTGCAAAGCATGGAAAGCGTAGGTCGTAGCATACCTGCAGGAGGAAACGTACCCCACGCCAGAGGACGATGACACGCTTGTCTCCTGCAGTGTAGGAGAGATGTTCGCCGGAATAGGTGAAGAGGTGGCGCTTATCATAACAGTATGGTGCGGTGCCATCAGGAGTGACAAAATAAAGTCTGTTATAGTAGCGTCCGTTTTCTTCCGTGGCAATGCTTCCGCATATGGCAGCGTTGAGTCTTTGTGCCATACGTGTCATCCATTCGAGTGAGAGACCATCAGTCTCCGCTATTTCCTGCGGACGTGTGACAAAGCCTGTCGTCCACATCTCTGGGAGCACATAGAGGTCTGACTTGGGGGCAGCGAGTATGGTGCGTTCAGCCGTCTCTCGGTTGGTGGCAGCATTAGCCATCCTGATGTCCATCTGTACAAGTGTCGCTTTCATATTGTGTGGATATGTTGAGTCTCATGTTCAAATGCGGCAGTCCTTCCATCATGAATGGTTCTGAGATGGCTCTGAAGCCGAGTCTCTCATAGAAGTGTTGTTTCGTTGCTTGTGACTCTATGTCGATGCATTGCAATGGACTAAAGCGTTCCTTGGCTACCTCTATGGCTGCCGTCATGAGTGCGAGGCCGTAGCCCTTGCCACGCTCGGTGGTTATCACACGTCCGATGCTTGTTTCTTTGATTTTCGTGCCTCGTGGGCATATACGACACATTGCCACGGTCTTGCCGTCGCGGGTCATCCAAAGGTGTATGGCTGTCTGGTCGTTGTCGTCCACATCCTGATAGATACAGTTCTGTTCTACGATAAACACTTCAGAACGTATGCGGAGCAGGGTGTAGAGTTCATTGACGGTGAGCTGGTCAAAAGTTTTGATGTGTAGCTGGCATCCGAGCTGGTGTATATTGTCTTCTGCGGTCATTTGTTGCGGTTGTATATGGTTATGCGGTTATATGGTGGTGCGGTTTACTGTTATTATAGGAAGAGTGATTTCCTTATAACCGCATATCCCTACAACCGTATGTCTACAGTTGTCTCATTCTATATCCGAGGCGGAACAGTTCTGCAGCGGCTCCGAGACGATACATCTGGTGCAGTGTGCGGAGATATGCGTGGAACGCCACTGGAGTGCCAGGCTCTATCCGCTCTTTGCGTAGCAGAGCCAGTGTCAGTTGTGCGCAGTCGCTGACGGTCTTCTCTGTGGCCTTGTATATATCGCCTTTCATGTTAAGGACGCTATCGCGTATCGCCTCGTCCATGAGGTCGTAGCCACGGAGAGAGCGGAGATGGAGGTACAGGTTGTCTTTCGCCGTGGCTTTCCCCCAGTCTTTATCCCATAGGTGTGCTATGGCCATGCCGACGTACATCATCCAGCCGAGAGAGACAAGAGGGTAGGCATGGAACTCGCGTATGCCGTCAGGCAGATATTCCGTGGCAATGCTTTCCCATAGGTCATCGATGTCTGGCATCTCCGGCATGCGTTCATCAATGAGTCCTTTTCTTAAAAGAAGAAGGTATACAGCCTTATGTATACCCTCTTCAAATTTATCTATATATCCGTTGTCTTCCATCATGAAAATCAGAGTCCAAGGGATTTCTTTATCTCTTCTACGCGAGCATCAGCCTTTGCAGTAGCAGTGTTGTAGTCGCCGTTAAACTCTCCTGGAACAGGAACTTCGCAGTAGAATTTGATTTTCGGTTCTGTGCCGGAAGGACGTACAGATACTTTCAGACCGTCTTCTGTGAACCACTGGAGCACATTTGATGTTGCAGGCATTTCGAAATCCTTCTCCACACCGTTGTCGTTCATCTTCAGAGTCTTGTAGTCCTTTGTCAGGATAACCTTTGAACCGGCAATCTCTGTCGGAGGGGTCTGACGGAAATTCTCCATCATCTGCTTGATTTCGTCAGCACCAGACTTGCCAGGCTTGACTACATTGATGGTCGTTTCTTTCTGGAAGCCATACTCCTTGTAGATATCGAGAAGCAGATCGAAGAGTGTCTTGCCCTGGTCCTTTGCGTATGCAGCAATCTCACAGATGAGACAGATGGATGCAGGAGCGTCCTTATCGCGTACCTTGTCATAAGGCAAATAGCCGAAAGACTCCTCACCGCCACCGATATATTTGCGCTTGCCTTCCAGTTCACGGATGCGGTATGCTATCCACTTGAAGCCTGTATATTCATCGAAGCACTCTACGCCGTTCTTCTTTGCAATCTTGGCGATGAGCTCCGATGTCACGATTGTCTTAACCATGAAGTCGGAGTCCTTAAGTTGTCCGAGAGCTTTTTTGTTCTTGATGGTATACCAATAGAACATGCAGGCAGTCTGGTTGCCGTTGAGTATCTGCCATTCGCCCTGTCCGTTGCGGCATACGATGGCGAGACGGTCAGCATCAGGGTCTGTAGCTACTACGAGGTCTGCGTTGAGCTTTGTACCGAGCTTCATGCCAAGAGTCATGGCCTCAGCATTCTCAGGGTTAGGCGATACAACTGTAGGGAAATTGCCGTCGATGACCATCTGCTCTGGCACAACGTTGATATTTTGGAATCCCCATGAGCGGAGACACAGTGGCACGAGCACACGTCCTGTGCCATGCATGGCAGAGTAGACGATGTTGAGGTCCTTGTTGCGGAGGATGACATCCTGGTCTACCATGCCCTCCTTGACGGCTGTCATGTAATCGAAGTCCATCTCGCCGCCGATAATCTTGATAAGATCAGGATTCGCATCAAACTTGACATCCTCAATCCTCACCTTGTTGACCTCCTCGATGATACCAGTGTCGTGTGGCGAGAGCACCTGTGCACCATCCTCCCAGTAGGCCTTGTAGCCGTTATACTCCTTAGGATTGTGTGATGCGGTGACGTTCACTCCGCACTGTGCGCCGAGCTGGCGTATGGCGAATGATATCTCCGGTGTTGGGCGGAGACTCTCGAAGAGATATACCTTGATGCCGTTTGCAGAGAAAATAGCCGCTACTGTCTCTGCATAGTCACGTCCGTTGTTACGGCAGTCGTGTCCTACGACGGCAGCGAGGTCTGTGCGTCCAGGGAATGCCTTCAACACATAGTTGGCGAAGCCCTGTGTGGCCATGCCTACGATATACTTGTTCATACGGTTTGTTCCTGCGCCCATGATGCCACGGAGACCACCGGTACCGAATTCCAGAGACTGGTAGAATGCGTCGATGAGTGCAGTAGGGTCTTCTGCGTCCAGCATGGCCTGGACTTCTGCGCGTGTCTTCTCGTCAAATGATGGAGACAGCCACTCCTGTGCCTTCTGGCGGCACTGGGCAATTAGTTCTGCGTTGTTTGCCATAGTCTTTTTAGGTTTTTATATTGAATATTAATTAGGAATACATGTTATTGTTGCTACAAAATTAATTATTTCTTTTGGAATGAGCAAATTTTCAAAGAAAAAGTTCTGATATTCATCAATATTTAGTAATTTTGCAACATGCGATACTATTGATTGTGGTCTTACGGGTAGGCGGTTATACGGAGATTGCTCTTCCTTTCACGCACCACACCGTATAACCATCCAACCGCCTATAGTATAACCATATATAACCGTCCAACCAAATGAAAACTGAACTCATCCAAGTCGGAAAGACTGTCGACAAACACTTCGTTGCATCCATCGAGGATTATGCCGGGCGTATTGGGCATTATATGCCTTTCGCCATTACCACTGTTCCCGAACTGAAGAATACAAAATCGCTCAGTGAGGAGCAGCAGAAAGAAAAGGAGGGCGAGATGATTCTCAAGCTGCTTCAGCCTTCGGACACCGTCGTGCTTCTTGACGAACGCGGCACGGAATATCGCTCCGTGGAGTTCGCGGCGTGGCTCGAGCGTTGTCGTCATACCGCAAGGCGTCTGATCTTTGTCATCGGAGGACCATACGGCTTTGCCCGTTCAGTATACGACAGGGCTGACGCAAAGGTATCATTGTCGAAGATGACCCTGTCACACCAGATGATACGTTTGATGTTCTGTGAACAGCTGTACAGGGCATGCACCATAATTAAAGGAGAACCATATCATCATGAGTAGTGGGCTGATATGCGGTTATACGGAGATTACCCTTTCTGTCATGCCACAGTACAACTGCTACACCGTACAACCGTATAACTATCTAACCGTAAAAACCGCATAACCGTAAAAAAAGCGTACAACAATGGCACATTTTATAGAAAAGACACTTGAGCAGGGCGAGCAGATCATGTATCGCGGTCGCCTGCATTGGTATTTCAATTTCCGTTACACAATGTGGGGCATCGTATCTATAGCAACAGGCCTCTTTTTCATGGGCTATGCAGCTGGCAACGTCTTGGAGCACGCCACGGTCAGCATCCTGTTGGGCGTTGGTGCTGTGGCTTGTCTCCTTGGGCTCGGACTGATATTCTATGGATATTTCCTGCGCGTGAAGACTGAGTTTGCCATCACCGATTCACGCTTCATACAGAAAGACGGCATCTTCAGCATCAAGCTCACAGAGATTCCGCTGTTTAAGATAGAAACGGTGAATTTCGAGCAGACCTTCATCGAACGTGTCGTGGGCACCGGCTCCATTGAACTTGTCGGCAGCGGCGGTACGAACCATAAAGTGGAGTCTGTGCAGAACCCAATGAAGGTGCGCAACATCATCACTACATACATGAAGGAGGAGAACGCCAAACGTCAGGATAAATGAGCGGAGATGACATCGTCTCACCGTGAGTATTTTCCCTCTTCTTTTAACTTTTAATAGGGATACATGATAAACATGAATGTAGCGTACTCCTATATCCCACGGAAGCTACCGGTCATCTCTTTTGTCTGCACGCTGTTCGTCACATATCCTAATGTGGTGTGGATACCATGGAATCTGGCGCAGTTGGATGTCAGCGAGGAACTTGGGTTCTGGGTCTTCTTTGTCTTCCGTATGTTATATTTCTATGGCTTGTTTTACTTCCAGTTAAGATATAACGTGCGCAAGATTGACAACATGTCGTTTGCGGCACGTTTCGGGCGGAACTTTATTTATACACTTGTTGGATGTGCCACATTCGTCGGACTGTCATACGGCTTGCCGCTGCTGGGCATTCAGACTGGATATGTGGGCAACATTCTCCTGTTCCAGTTCT
Organism: Prevotella sp.; assembly: GCA_029054825.1. Lineage (GTDB taxonomy): Bacteria > Bacteroidota > Bacteroidia > Bacteroidales > Bacteroidaceae > Prevotella. The sequence goes on from JAIDEM010000242.1 coordinate 12,860, forward strand.
TTGTGGTATGCCTGCTTTGCACGTTCATCGGGTATATTTCGGTGCTGTATGACAGTCAGCGGGAGAAGGAACAGGAGATAGAGCGACTCCGCATAGAGAATCTGCAAAGCCGTTGCGATGCCCTTGCCAATCAGATCAATCCGCATTTCTTTTTCAATGCGCTCAACGGAATTTCCTCGTTAATCAGAAGAGAAAATGATGACAATACATTGCTTTATGTAACAAGGTTGTCGGACATTTTCCGTTATATTCTGCAAAGCGATAAGAAAGGGATTGTTTCATTGGGTGAAGAACTGACATTCATCCGCTCTTTCATTCACGTGATGGAAGTTAGGTTTGAAGGCAAACTGACTTGTTCGATTGAAGTGCCAGAAGAAGACTTTGGACTGATGCTGCCTGTACTCTCGCTGCTGCCGCTTCTGGAAAACGTGACCGTACACAATCAGATAGACAGCGACCACCGGATGAACATCACTATCCGGATGAACGGCGGCGAGCTGGAAATATCCAATCTGGTATATCCCAAACTCGTTCCGCCCGCCACGAACGGTATCGGGTTGCAGAACCTGCGCAACCGTTTCGGCCTGATGATGAAGAAAGAAATTCGCGTGGAAACCGATGGTGACACGTTTAATGTATATCTCCCGTTAAGGTAATAGAACAAACTATGAGAGTGTTGATAGTAGACGACGAGACGGCGGCTTACAAGAATATGGTAAACGCCTTGCAGACAATAGAACCCATGATTGAGATTGCCGGTAATACGGAGAGTGTGAGCCGGACTGTCAAGTGGCTGCAAAACAATCCGCAACCGGATCTGATATTCATGGACATACAACTGTCCGACGGTTCGGCTTTCATGCTTTTTGACCGCATGAAAATCGAGACTCCGATTGTCTTTACAACAGCATACGACCAGTATGCCATAGATGCTTTTCGGGTAAACAGTATCGACTACTTGCTGAAACCCATTAAACTTGACGAACTGCAAAGAGCGTTAGACAAGTTTCGCCGCTGGATGCCTGTCGATATGGGTGGCTATCTTTCCCGTCTGATGGCGTTGGCTCCCAATCCGGTGTACAAGGATAAAATATTGATTCCCTTACGGGATAAACTTCTGCCGGTAGCACTGGACGATGTGGCCTGTTTCTACACAACCAATAAGCAGACGCTTGTCTGCCTGAAAAACGGTGTACAGTATTCGTATGTCAAGACACTGGAACAAATCATGACAATGCTCGACCCCTCCCGTTTTATCCGGGCGAATAAGCAGTATATCATCGCGCGGGACAGCGTGAACGAGATTACTATATGGTTTGACAGCCGCCTATTTGTAAAACTGAATGTAGAAACTCCCGAACCTATCTATATCAGCAAAAACAGGGCGTCGGAGTTCAAGGCATGGGTGGTACAAGAATAATAAGTTAATATATGGCAACAATCATTTGCAAAGAATAGTGCGACTTCCAACCTAATCCCGATAAAATCGACGGATTCAGACTGTTCACAGACATTTCGCGCAAACAGAAAGGCGTAGAACCTCAGTACCTGAATTTCGATTTGCGTAGGCTCGATCCTGGGCAATACAATGCCTCTTACCATTTTCACCACTACGCTGAAGAGTTGTTTGTGATACTTTCCGGAACGGCTACTTTGCGTACTCCCGCAGGTCTTGAAATGGTTGCACAGGGAGACATCCTCTTTTTCGAGGCTGGCGAAAGTGGCGCACATCAGCTTTGCAATCACACCGACGAGCCGTGCACCTATCTTGATATGCGCTCCTACATCGGTCATGACGTCTGTGAATATCCAGATTCAGATAAAATCATTCTCGTTCCCAGTGGAGATACGTTCCGCCGAAGTAATCAGTATTCCTATTTCGACGGTGAAACCAACACCGATAAGATCTGGGAAAAAATGTAATGAGTCCCTTATCCTAATTATGACAGCTTCTTTCGGGGAGCTGTTTTTCGTTTTCATACAGCACTTTTCCGCGTTAATGCCGCTTTCTATATAATGTATGTCAAAAAGCTGTAACTTTGCATTCAAAATTACAAAGTTTATAGCAATGAATAATCATGTTTATTTTAGATTTGTTGGAACGGGTGTACTCCTTTTGATGCTCTTCTCCTGTAAGAAAGGGAAAGATGGTAATACGGTTCCTAAATACTACCCGACAGAGGTTCTTGCTCCCGTCAACAGGATAGTACAAGTGCAGTATTCGGCTATCCTCAAAGGACGAGCAGAATGTGGAGGCTCCCACCGGGACATTGGGAGCGGATATGGACAACACCTTCCAGTATGTACTGAAATACAGGGGGCGCTATGAAGACGAGAAATATTTCGGCAATCTCGTTATCAAATCGCTGTCCGACGGAAGTGTCCTGCGCCTGAAAGACGTGGCGGAAGTGGAACTCGGTGCATTGAACTACGCCACGAAGAACGAACTGATAGGACATCCGGGCACGAACTGCATGATAGCGCAGGCGCCTGGCTCGAACGCCAACGAAATCGTCAAGGCGATAGACGAAGTGATACGGGATGCCGCCGCCGAACTGCCCAAAGGAATGGAACTGGTCGATTTGATGAGCATCAAGAGTTTTTTGGACGCTTCCGTACACAACGTGATAGAAACCCTGCTGGAAGCCATCCTATTAGTTATTTTCATCGTGTGGCTCTTCCTGCGCAACTTGCGTTCCACGGTGATTCCCGCCGTGGCTATTGTCGTGTCGCTAATAGGAACTTTCGCTTTTCTCTATTTTGCAGGAATGTCCGTCAATATGCTGACGCTATTTGCGCTGGTACTCGTTATCGGTACGGTGGTGGACGATGCGATTGTCGTGGTCGAAGCCGTGCAGAGCTGCTTCGACAGCGGTTGCCTGTCGCCACGTCAGGCGACGGCGGAAGCCATGCAGGGCATCGGTCGTCCGTTGGTTACCACTTCATTGGTGTTCATGGCCGTATTCATCCCGGTCTGCTTTATCGGTGGCGCGACGGGCAAGTTCTACACGCAATTCGGTCTGACAATGGCGGTTGCCGTCTTGATTTCCACATTCAACGCACTCACATTCAGTCCGGCACTATGCGTACTGCTGATGAAACCGACCTCCGTCATGAAAAAAAACGTCTCGTTTCGCAGCCGCTTACGATGCTGCCTTTCAGGGAATGACGCGCAAATACAAAATCTCCATGGTGTTCCTGCTCCGCCGCAAATGGCTTTCCGTCATGTTGTTGCTGGCTGCCACCTGCGGCTTCTTCTATCTGCTGCAGGTGACAAAGACGGGACTTGTACCCGATGAAGATACAGGAACAATAGTGGTGGATGTGCAGGCAGCTCCCGGAACAAGCCTTGCACAGACGGAACGCATCCTCAAGAACATCGAAGACCGCATCAAGGATACCCCGCAATTCCAAATCTATTCCAAGTCGATAGGGATGGGAATGCTTGCCGGGCAGGGACCTTCCAATGGCACGTTTATCATCCGCCTGAAGCCGTGGGACCAGCGGACAGGCAGCCGGGACGACAACCGCTCTGTTATCAATGACCTGTACCGCCGTCTCTCGGACATCACCGATGCACGCATCATGGTCTTTGCCCAGCCCATTATTGCCGGATATGGTGTGACCAACGGTTTCGAGGTGCATGTGCAGGACCGTCGCGGAAGTTCGGTAGAAGAGCTGCAACGTCACGCGCAAGCATTTATCGCGGCACTGAACGAACGACCGGAAATCGCCCGGGCGCAGACCTCTTTCGACAGCCGCTATCCGCAATATCGGGTGGAGGTGGATGCCGCCGTGTGCAAGCGGACGGGTGTGTCGCCTTCGGAAGTGCTCAACGCTCTGTCCGGCTATATCGGAGGCGTCTATTCCTCGAACATCAACCGCTTTTCCAAACTCTACCGGGTTATGATGCAGGCATCGCCGGAGTATCGGGCGGATGTCCGTTCGCTCGACAGGCTGTTCGTGCGCACCGCATCGGGCGAGATGTCGCCCATCAGCCGCTATGTTACCCTGACCCGTGTCTATGGTTCTGAATCTCTATCGCGTTTCAATCTCTTTCTGTCCATCGCGGTCAATGGCGCACCTGCCGCCGGATACAGTTCCGGGCAGGCTCTGAATGCCATTCGTGAGGTCGCCGTGCAGATACTTCCGGCGGGATACGGCTACGAGTTCGGCGCCATGTCGCGCGAAGAGGCTTCGGCGGGCAACACATCGGTTTGGGTATTCGGCATCTGTATCGTTTTCATCTACCTGATTCTGTGCGCCCTTTATGAGAGCCTGCTCATACCGCTTGCCGTCATTCTCGCCATTCCTTTCGGACTGTTCGGCAGCTTCCTTTTCGCCAAACTGTTCGGTGTCGAGAACAATATCTATATGCAGACCGGCATCATCATGCTCATCGGTCTGCTTGCCAAAACCGCCATACTCCAGACGGAATATGCTTCGGAATGCCGCAGTAGAGGCATGAGCATCACGGCATCGGCTGTCGCTGCGGCGGTTGCTCGGCTTCGTCCCATCCTGATGACCTCGCTGACCATGATATTCGGACTGCTTCCGATGATTTTCTCCACCGGAGTTGGCTGCAACGGCTCGCGCTCGCTGGCAGTAGGTACGATAGGCGGTATGCTGGTGGGTACGGTGTCTTTGCTACTCTTCGTGCCGCTTCTGTTTATCATGTTCAGATGTATAGAGGAAAGGATGATACATTACTGCCGAAACTATATATGACGGTTTCGGCAGTAATTCGATTTGTCAGTTATACGATCTTGCGGTTGTGTGTAGTTTATAAGGATGAGAAATCTCCGTGTAACCAAGAACTAAACCACCATCACAGTCTTATCCCGTATTTTGTTATCCGCTCCTCCATCATACCTTCGGGCATGAATAGCAGGAGGGTATGCGTGATGGTGTTTAGGATACCCTGCCGTATGAAGTCATCCTTTACATACAGTGATACGCGGCGTTGCGAGAGATGGTCGCCGTCGATGGAGCGCACGTTTCTACGTTGCCTCTCAGAGAGCAGTGGAAGATGCATCTCGGGGATGATGGTAAATCCTCCGTTCTCGTCCACTATGCGTGTCAGTGTCTCGACGCTTCCTGCCTCGTAGACGTGGTGTCCTTTGGCGCGGGTCTTACAGAAGCTAAAGGCACTGTCACGCAGACACTGCGCCTCCTTCATTATCCACATGTTCTCATGCTCGAGATTCTCCGGCTTGAATACATGGAGCTTGCGCCAGCAGCTCTCTGAAAGATATACGAAGAACCGTTCCGTGTATAGTGGAATTTCGAGCAGCCCTTTTTCTGCACGTCCTGACGTGGCTATTCCGACATCTGCCTTTCCCTGCTCCAATGCCGGCATCATATCTACGGCCTTCATCTCAGAGATGCCGAGGTCTACCTGCGGATAGTCCTCGCGGTAATGCCTTATGAACTTCGGCAATATATATGGGGCGATGGTAGGAGCTACGGCAAGCAGGAGCCGTCCAGACGTCTTGCCCTTCTCCTCAGTGACAATCTCCTCTATGCGCACGGCTTCGGCTATTACCTTCTCCGCCTGTTGTATGATGAGTCGTCCTATGGCAGTTGTGCTCACGGTCTTGTTGGTACGCTCGAATATTCGCACGTCAAGTTCCTCTTCCAGCTTGACAAGCATACCGCTGATGGTTGGTTGTGTGATATCAAGTGCCTCTGCCGCCCGTGCAAAGCTCTTATGCCTGTCGATGGCAACGATATATTTCAGTTGTTGGATAGTCATGTCGGTGTATGATGATAGGTTTCTTCAATGCAAAGGTATAGAAATACACTTGTCTATCTATCGGTGATGCCATGATTTTTGCATCCTGTATGCAAAAATATAATATTCATCAAGTTTTCTTGTCTGTTTCCTTGATTGCCCGAGGGTGACCTTTCTGTAAATAAAAGGTGACCTTCTGGTGTGCTATCTGTTACCTTTTACACGGTAAAGGGTCACCTTTTGTCAAGTGCATCTACAGCTTCTGCAACTTCTACTTTTATCCGTTTTGGTAAAGCGTTGAATACATGTGTAATATATGTGTATGTAATGATGTGTTAATGGGCGGTTTCGCGTACGCACATTACTGTTTTGCTCTGTTTTAGCTTGCAAATACGGATAAAATGTCCGATAGCAGAGAACTTATATTAATTTTTTCCAAATTTTACGGCGACAGTTGTAAAGGAGTATTTAAGGGACGCGGTCAATTGTTAAATTCGGACAAATATGTGACGGGATGTTTGGAATTTCACGTCTTCTGCCTTAACTTTGCATTAACCGAACCGTAAAATGTTAATAGAAATAAACAATGGGACAGCTGATTACGCTATGCTGACATAAATCCTGGAAAGGGGTCGGAAAGATGATAATGAGAAAATAAAACCATATATACAATTATGAATAAGAAATTTGTTTTAAGTGCGTTACTCATTGCTGCGACAATGTCTGCCAGCGTTAAGGCAAACAATCCAGGCATGCCTATGGCTTCTGCCGCTCCTGTTCCGGGGCAGGCTGTCGACCTGACTGTGGCGGCAGAGAAGGCTCTGCCTTGCGTGGTATATATCAAGTATCTTCAGAACTCCAAGGTAAGAGAGGTGGAGGTTCAGAACGACCCATTTGGAGACATGTTCGACCCGTTCGGTTTCTTTGGAGGCAGACAACCGGGACAGAAGCGCAAGGTACAGACTCCAAAGCGCGAAGGTGCAGGCTCTGGTGTCATCATCAGCAATGATGGATATATCGTAACCAACAACCATGTGGTGGATGGAGCAGACGAGCTGACGGTGACGCTCTCCGACAACAGGGAGTTCTCCGCACGCATCATCGGCACGGACAAGGCCACAGACCTTGCCCTCATAAAGATCAACGCTTCCAATCTCCCGGCGATAACGGTGATTTCGTCAGACGACATAAAGGTAGGCGAGTGGGTTCTTGCTATCGGCCATCCGCTTAATCTCCGTGCCACGGTGACGGCAGGTATCGTCTCAGCTAAGGCACGCAGCCTCGGAGCTAATGGTGTGGAGGCGTTCATACAGACCGATGCTGCCATAAACCAAGGCAATTCCGGTGGCGCTCTTGTCAATGCCAGAGGCGAGCTGATAGGTATCAATGCGATGCTCACATCGCCTACGGGCAGCAATATCGGCTATGGCTTTGCTATTCCGACAACCATCATGAACAAGGTCGTTGCCGACCTGAAGCAGTATGGCAATGTACAGCGCGGACTTATAGGTATCAGCGGACAGGATGTGCGCAACCACATCGATGCGCAGAAGGAGGAAGGCAAGGAGATAGACCTTGGTGTCAACGAGGGTATCTATGTTGCCAAGGTCATGGATGACGGCGCAGGTGCCGATGCTGGTATCCAGGAGGGTGATGTCCTGACGTCAATCGACGGCCATAAGATAACGAAGATGGCAGAACTTCAGGAATATCTCGCCAAGAAACGTCCGGGCGACAAGGTTGTCGTGACGTATGTCCGCAAGAAGGCAAAGAAGCCCGCGCCCCTCACTCTGAAAC
>JAIDEM010000243.1 GCA_029054825.1 Prevotella sp.
GGTGGCGTAGTGGGTTCTGTCAATATGGGAGTGAACCACAGCTACGACCCGCATGCCAATGGATATATCACGACCCAGGCGGGCAAGCTCATCCTTTCTGCCAACTATGGTTTCCAGCATCAAGGCTCTGTACTTACCGGCTCTGACAACGAGAGCTACACATGTTATAAGGACAGCGGCAACTCGAAATTGGAAAGAGGACATTACGACAACCCCGGAAACGTGCATTACGGCAACATTGAGGCGAGCCTCGACATCGACACCCTCAACCTTGTCACGCTCTCCCTGAGCGGTTTCGGCTACAAACTCGGCATCAACAGCTATGGGAGTACACTAATGACAGACCTATCCGGCAATACCCTCTATGCGTACGACAGCAAGGGATGGTCCAATGGAGGATTCAAATACCTCAGTTTATCCACAGGTCTCGACTACCAGCACAAGACACATGTAAAGGACGAGACACTGACATTCTCCTACCTCATGCAGCTGAACGACAGGAAAAGCCCTCAGACATACGAGTACAGCAATGCCGTGAACATGCCTGTCAACTACATGGGATATGACATCTTCGGCAAACAGGTCTTCGCCGAGCATACATTCCAGGCCGACTGGGTACGCCCGTTTGCCAAGTACCATAAGTTCGAGACTGGTGCCAAGTATATATATCGCAGGAACAGGAGCGACAACACACAGACATTCCATGGCGACACAGAGGATACCTCCACACAGTTCCGCCACGACACACATATTGCAGCCCTCTATCTGCAGTATCTCCTAAAGGCAGGACGATGGTCTGCCATGGCAGGTATGCGATACGAATATAGCCATGTATCGGCAGACTATCCCGACGGCAGTGCTGAAGGATTCTCGAAGAATCTCTCCGATCTTGTGCCGTCAGCGACAGTAAAATACAAGCTATCAGACTCCAACTCTCTGAAATTAAGCTATTCTGCCAGCATCAACCGTCCAGGCATCAGCTATCTCAACCCGGCTGTCGTGGAAGGCATCACATCCATATCCTACGGCAACAGCGGTCTAAACAGTGCCCGTAAGCACGATATGGTGCTTGTATTCCAGCATACCGGTGCCAAACTGACATATAACATCCGCCCGTATTTCCGCTTATCTTCCAACGGCATAGGCAGTGTACAGTTTATTGACAACGGCAAGATTGTCAGCACATACGCCAACAACATGAAGACCCTTAACTACGGCACGAAACTCTATGTACAGTGGGCCATCGCCAGTGGCACAAGCCTAAGCCTCAACGGGCAGGTAGGTTACAGCAGTTACGAGAGCGATGCCATGCAATTGGAGATAAGCAAATGGCAAAGTTACATATACGGCAACCTGCGTCAGAAACTGCCGTGGAATCTCAATCTCACCGTCGGCGGCAGCTGCGACATAGGCAGAAGACTGAGCGGCATCTATGGCTACTACTCGCCATACAACTACTATTACCTCTCACTACAACGCTCTTTCCTGAAAGAAGGACGTCTGACGGTGAACGTCACGGCACACAGTCCGTTCGGAAGCAAATATGACGACTTCACATTCCATATCGTGCAAGGCGACTACCTTTCAGAAGAGCATCATTACGGCAGGAGACGCAGCGCGTATATATCAGTAAGTTACCGTTTCGGAAAACTCAATGCCAGTGTAAAGAAAGCCGCCCGTTCCATAAACAATGATGATATCGAGGGTGGTGTAAGCAAGAAATAGCCCCTCCTCGCAGATACATAATGAAAGCCGTTGCGCCACATCATACCATGTAGCGCAACGGCTTTTATTTTTGGCTATACCTGGAAACTGACAGCTTACGGCAAGCGGTATTATGGCTGAGGGCACATTGTTGGATTAAATGCACAACTATATAACAATAAAACATTATTGTGGCGTTTCGCAAACGCCATAACAAATAACCGAAAACTGTAGAGCCTGTAACAGTCCTGCCTCATTTTCCTTAATATGAAAGGTGACACTTTACACGACAATAGGTAACCTTTTACCCGATAAACCGTCACCCTTCACGCTGTGAAAGGTGACCCTTGGAAATGACATACTATATCAATGACCTGCAGGAATCTTAAAACTCACTTTTCAGAGATTGATGCTTTTATTGATTAATCGCCAATAAAACATTGATATTCAACATATCGATGTATAAACAAAAAACACATATTACGGCTATTCTATCTGTTCTTCACGCCAGTTTACGAGGTACAGATGCTCTGTAGCACGCGTGAATGCCGTGTACAGCCAATGGATATATGACGGAGTAAGCATATCATCGGTCATATATCCCTGGTCGACATAGACATGCGCCCACTGCCCGCCCTGCGCCTTATGGCAAGTGACGGCATAGGCGTACTTTATCTGCAGGGCGTTGAAATACTTGTCCTCCTTCAACGCTTTCAGACGGTCATGTTTACGGGACATGTCGGCATAATCCTCCAACACACCATCGTATAGCGCGCCCTGCTGCTCAAAGGTCAGGGCAGGAGCGTCGCTATGGAGAGTATCCAGCACCACCGTTGTCTGAAGTTCCAGCCCGTCATAGTCAGGAAACTCCAGCCACACATCGGCAAAGCTGAAGCCATAGAGGTCGCGACTGTTCCTTATACGGCGCACGACACAACGGTCGCCGTTGGCAAGGAATGCCGGAAGACTGTCGCTATCCTCCCCCTTCTTCCCGGCATCAGCCTTCAGCGTCTCTGTCCAGAAGTAATTGTTCTTAACTATCATCAGCCAGTCGCCGGCAGAAAGCTCCTCCTCACGGTCCAGCACCTGGCTTCTTATGCCGAGATTATAGACATTCGCGCGCTTGTTGCTCCGTGTGACGACAATGGTCTCGTCCATCCCCACACGGCTGTAGCTCGAGCCGAGAGAATCTATCAGTTCGCTGCCATGGCAGACGGTTATATCGGCAAAGCCTTCAAGCCTCACTTTCGGCAGACGTGTCATATCATCGTGAGTGATGAGGCTGCGCAACATTGTGGCATTACACAGTATCCCCGACTCCTGCGACTGTCGCAACACCTCTGTAAGGTCGTAATCATAGACCTCCAGACCGTAGCCGGAGATGTATCCCGAAATCAGTGCCGGAGCCTCTTCGCTGCCTACCGGCGGAAGCTGGGCAGTATCTCCTATGAGCACAAGGCGGCAGTTCCTGCCTGCATATACATAATGTATCAGATCGTCAAGCAGACACCCTCTTCCGAACATCCCTCCTGCATCAAGGCTTGATGTACTCACCATAGAAGCCTCATCGACCATGAAGAGCGTGTCCGTATGCATATTGTCTGCAAGCGTAAAACTGTCAGACATGTATGCCCTCTGACGGTATATCTTGCGGTGTATGGTATAGGCGTGGACTCCAGAGCCGTCGATACCGTGCTCGAAGACCTTTGCCGCGCGGCCCGTAGGAGCAAGGAGCACGACCTTCTGGCGCATGGCCGTCATCGCGCGGACTATGGCGCGCGCCACACTTGTCTTACCCGTACCGGCAGAACCGCGCAGTATCATTGCCACACCTGCACGGGCATCGGCCATGAAACGGCTGAAGACCGTCACCGCATCGTGCTGCCCATGAGTAGGTTCGAAAGGCAACTGACGCTCTATCTGATATGTCCATTCCTGCTCTATCACGGTTGCAAAATTACTTAAAAATTATCACTATACCAAAAAATCATATTTCTTCTTGCCTTATTTCTGATTAAAATAGCTACCTTTGCATTTATGAAGCAACCACGAACCATCATACGCATAGGACAGCAGTCACTGGCATTCATGTCTGCGGAAGGCAAATACGAGCCTTACACCGTGAAGAGCGGTATGTCTATGGCCGCCAATCTGCGCGAGGCTTTCCGTGACAGCGAGGTGCTCTCCGCGGCAGGCGACCGCGTACAGGTACTGGCAGACGCGCCTGTACTGCTCATCCCGATGGAGGAATACGATGAAAGCCAGACGGAGACACTGTACTATCATACGTTCCCTCAAGGCAATATGGCAGACGGGCTGCAGGTAAACTCGGGCAAGGTGGTGCTCAGCCATGTCATGCCAGAACTGAACTGTGTAGCAGCTTTCGCGCTCAACAAGGACCTGAGGATGGTCATCGGCGACCATTTCAGCGACGTCCGCATCATGCCTCTCCTCGTCCCTGTATGGCAACATCTGCACCAGCGCAGCTATGCCGGACAGACAAAGAAGATGTATGCCTATTTCCACGACCGCAAGCTCACTGTATTTTGTTTCGGCAAGAACAGGTTCCGCTTCATGAACGAGTTCAGTGCGACAGCCGTCACAGACTCCACATATTTCATACTCTATGTCTGGCAACAGCTCGCCATGGACCACAAGAAGGACGAACTGTACATCGTAGGAGACATGATGGAGCCGGATGCGCTCCGCGACGAGCTGCGCAAGTATGTGCGCAACGTATTCCCTATCAATCCATCTGCAGAGTTCAACCGTGCCCCTGTGACACGGATTCCGCATGTGGCGTATGACATAGTGACATTTTCCATGAACATTTAGGCAACAGGACAATGAGAATAATAACCGGTATTTACAAGGGCAGGAGGTTTGACATACCGCGTACGTTCAAGGCGCGGCCGACGACAGACTTTGCCAAAGAGAACATATTCAATGTCATACAGGGCTATATGGACCTCGAAGACACTGTTGCACTGGACCTTTTCGCCGGCACGGGAAGCATTTCGCTGGAGCTTATCTCCCGAGGTTGCCGTCAGGTGATAAGCGTGGAGGGCGACCGTGACCACGCGAGTTTCATACGGCAGTGTCTGCAGAAACTCGATGACGACGCGTGCAGCATAGTACGCGGCGATGTCTTCCGCTTCCTGAAATCATGCCGACAGCAGTTTGACTTCATATTTGCTGACCCGCCCTACGCCTTGAAGGAACTGCCGGAAATTCCCGGACTTGTACTCGACAAGGGGATACTTGCCGAAGGCGGCATCTTCGTCTTTGAGCACGGCAAGCAGTACGACTTCTCCAGTCATCCGCGATTTCTCGAACACCGCTCTTACGGCAGTGTCAATTTCACATTGTTCAGATAGACAGGTGGTTTAGTCATTTGAGCCTCGCTCGAAGTCCCTCCCGCTCGGCATAGCCCAAGCAAGCTTGGCTCTGATTTCGCTTAATCGGGACTTTAGTTGTTTGGTGGATAGCTCCTATTTTAACTATATCGGCTATTCCGGCTATAAACAAATAACCAAATCACAAAACAACTAAACCACAAAACAACCAAACCGACCACTACGCATGATAGACAGAATAACCACGGCAAAGATTATCGAGGCGGCAGACATCGTTGATGTCGTGTCGGAGTTCGTGACACTGCGTAAGGCAGGCGCGAACTACAAGGGACTGTGCCCGTTTCACGACGACAAGACGCCGTCGTTCTCGGTGTCTCCCTCACGCAACTACTGCCACTGCTTCTCATGTGGAAAGGGAGGCACGCCCGTGGGATTCATAATGGAGCATGAGCAGATGACCTACCCCGAGGCGTTGCGCTGGCTGGCAAAGAAATATCATATAGAGATAAAGGAGCGCGAGCTCAGCAACGAGGAGAAACAGCAGGAAAGCGAGCGCGAATCAATGTTTATCGTCAATGAGTGGGCGGCAAAATACTATCACGATATCCTCCACGATAATCCTGACGGCAAGGCCATAGGACTACAGTATTTCAGGGCACGCGGATTCCGCGATGACATCATAGAGAAATTCCGTCTCGGCTTTGCCCTTCCCGACCGCCAAGCTATGCCCTGTGAGGCTGTGGCAAAAGGATATAAGGCACAGTTTCTACTGAAGACAGGACTATGTTACTCACGAAACGGCGACAACAATGCAGGAAAGGAGGCGGACACGTCATCCCTCGTCGACCGTTTTGCCGGCAGAGCCATCTTCCCTTGGATAAGTATGAGCGGTAAGGTCGTCGCTTTCGGCGGCAGAAAGCTGGACAAGGAGACAAAGGGTGTTCAGCAGAAATATGTCAACTCGCCAGACTCAGATATCTATCACAAGGACCATGAGCTCTACGGTATCTATCAGGCAAAGAAGCAGATAAGCAAGGAAGACCGCGTATTCATGGTGGAGGGATATACCGATGTCATTTCCATGCACCAGTGTGGCATAGAGAATGTCGTGGCAAACTCCGGCACTGCGCTGTCCACCCACCAGATACACATGCTCCACCGCCTCACGAAAAACATCGTGCTGCTGTACGACGGTGATGCCGCCGGCATAAAGGCGGCCATGAGAGGTACGGACATGCTCCTATCGGAGGGAATGAACATCAAGGTGCTCATACTCCCTGACGGTGACGACCCTGACTCTTTTGCCAAGAAACATACACCGGAGGAGTTCCGCGAGTATGTCGAGCGCAACCAGACGGACTTCATACAGTTCAAGACCGATGTACTTATGAAGGATGCTACAGACCCTGTAAAACGCTCTGAGGTAATCTCTTCCATAATAAAAAGCATATCCGTCATTCCCGATCCCATCATCCGTGCCGCCTATCTCCAAGACTGTGCCACACGGCTTCGTATGGATGAGAAGACCTTACTCACGAAGATGAACCGCTTCATCAGTGACGAGATAAAGGAACGGGACAAGCGGAGGGAACGGGAGAGAGCCGTTTCACAGACTGAGACAGCACAGGATACGACTGCCATAAATGTCTCCACACAGGACAACATCACAGCCATAGCACAGGAACCTGCAAAAAATATCATAAAAGTAAAGGCAGGCAAGGCGGAATCCATAGAGCAGCTTATCATGCAGACGGTAGTACGCCACGGCGACAAGGTCATCCTTGACAATGTGGAGACAGAGGACGGTGAGATGATATCGCTGAATGTTGCACAGTTCGTCTACTATAATCTCTCTTCCGATGAGCTGTCTTTCTCTACACCTCTGTACAACCGCATGATGGCGTGTGTCATGGAAAACGCGATGCAGGAAGGGTTCTGCTCGGCAACATTCTTCTCACAACATCCTGACATAGAGATAAGTACCGCCGCCACAGAGTTGCTCATGGAGCGCTATAACCTGTCAAAGAGTCTCGAAATGAAATACACAAAAGAGGGACTTCGCAGCCAGACAGAACGGCTTCTGCTGGAATTTCGCCGTGATATTGTAGACGAGCGGATGGATGAGCTCCGCAGGCAGATAAACTCATTCGGCAATGATACAGAGAAGGCTCTGCCGTTGCTGATGGAGCTTCGTGAGCAGCAGAAGCTGTCTGCCTCCATAGCGAAACAGCTCGGGAATAATATAAGATAGGCGGTTATACGGTTTGACGGTTGTGCGGTTTGACGAACCAACAACTAAACAACCGGTCAACTAAACAAATAAACAACTAAAAAGCATGGAAAATAAAAGGACATCGGTGATTATCGCCGACGCTGAATATATAGATAATGTTGCCTTTAACCTGATTGTCAACTTTGAAAGGATGATAGGTCGTCATATTCCTCAGGCCGATATGGCACAATGGGTGGAATGCATCGCCATGGACGGCGGTGTGCGCCGTGTCACGGAATGCAACGGAGAACTTGGGAAGAAAGAGTCATCGGAGTGCAATGTTATTCTTGTACACGAGAAGGATACTGAGGAGATGAATAATTTCAACCCGGGGAAATTCAATACAGAACTCAACGGACAGGCATTCACAGGTGACCTCGGAGAGTTCGTTTTCAGCACTGTCAATGCAGAAGAAAATGCTGAAACCATGCAGAAGTATGACATTATCACAGATGTCCTTGCGGCAATGGTAGACGAACCTAAGGTAAACAATATCATGGTAATACCCAATCTTGATTCAAGAGACAATGGAGTACTCGACAGGCTCATGCCCGTATTGCGCCATATAGACCGTGCATGCCCGGAAAAGAGAGTTACACTGTTTGCCATGCAGCCGCTCTCTGGAGTTCCATGCCGTACAGAGATACTCGGATATTCGCTCATGGCCGCCCTCGGCATCCGTGCCGATGAGATAAAGGAATAGCAGTATATACAACTGTATCTTACGATTCCGATTCCATATAATATATAATTTGCTGTACCACATGTAGACCAGCAATATTGCATCTAAGGTAATATATAAAAAAACCGGCAAGTACGTCTTCTCTCCGTACTTGCCGGTTTACTGTATCCGATATCTTCGAATATCGGGAACAAACCATGAATGTCACATGATAAGCTCATTGTTTTTTCGTACAGAACACAATGGCTTCAGCCTTTCCGCAAGAGCAGGCAGGACAGCTCCTATACCCCTTGAATGCTCCGGACAGATTGCGACACAGCGCATACATGATATGCACAGGTCTTTATTGACATCACGCAGGACATCTTCTGATATGGCACCTGCGGGACAGTTGCTCGCACATTTCCCACAAGCAATACAACTTTCATCCGCTGTAGGAAAAGGACCTACATTTACATTCCTGTACGGACGGTTGCCTGGAATATGATGAAAACCGAGAATATCAGAGCTATCCATTCCAAGGAGTATCCTCCTGCCGAAGCCAAGCAGCTCGTCACGGTCTTTACTGTCAGGCCTTCCCGCTCCGTAAGCCCTGACTATACTGTGCTCTGCAACGGCACTTATGGCAGCAATGACACGGAAACCATTACACGTTGCCACGTCATACATCTCCAGCAAGGCGTCATCACAGGCACGATTTCCATATACCGCAACTATCACACAGCGCGAATTATGTCCTGCAATGTTTCCGAGACGCTCCACGGCCAATGAGGGCACACGCCCTGCAAAAACAGGCATGGCGATGACAGCTATGTCGTCTTCTGATATTTCTGGTAGCTGCATATCTCCTGGAACACACAAATCTGTAAGGACAGTATCGTGCCCCAAGCCCTCACATACACAGTCACTTGCGAATCTTGTGCCTCCTGTTGGGCTGAATATTATCTGATGTATCTTCACGTATCTATATAAAGATTATGGAATATCTTCTCTGTTTACTTGATATACTCAAGGAAAGCATCGGCCTGCTTTGCCAATGCTTCTTCCTGCTCTTGGGTCAGCGCCATCTTTCCCTCTGTCCATGCGGCGATTCCCAACTTTATGCCTGTCTGCGGTTCCATCATGACATCGGCATTAATAAACGGCAATGTCAACAGCTCCGTCAGTTTTGCACGACAATTGGCTGTAGCCATCCCACCACCGGCACCGCTCAACGCGACCTTCTTCCTGTCTATGACAAGCGGTGTCTTATGGTCATTCGCCACAACGGGACGTGAGAGCCAGTCTATCAGATTCTTGATATGCCCTGGATAACTGTAATTATACTCTGGGGAGAATATCCACACTCCATCGGCCTCTGCCACTTTATTACGGAGAGAAGCAACGGCTTCCGGCACAGGATATTCCAGATCCTGATTCATCATCGGGACATCGTAATAGTCAAGATATTCCACATTGGCACGGCCAGATATCATCTTTTCTGCCATATATGCCAGTTTCCTGTTGAACGATTCCTTACGCAAAGAACCAACAATGAACAATATCTTTTTCATATCAATGCTGCTTTTTCATTTACAGTAACTTTTCGTTTATCACTCTGCACATCAGTCCTGTTTGTCAAGGAACGGTTCGATGACGGAAAGCAGGTCTGTCTTGGACATTGCCCCACTCTGTCGCCATAACATCTCGCCGTTTCTGAACAGCATCAATGTCGGTACAGAACGTACCTGATGACGCCCGGCAGTAATGCTATGCTGGTCTACATCAACTTTCACGATGCGTATCCTGTCACCAAGTGTGGCCTTTACCTGATCAAGAACCGGGTGCATCATCTTGCATGGCTGACACCATGTAGCAAAGAAATCAACTAAAACAAGTTGGTTGCCTGAGATTACGTCGTTGAATGTTTCCATATTCTATAGGATTTAAATAATGAAAAATGTAATGATGTTTACCTTTCTTGAGTGTCACAACTGATATGCCGGCATATTATCCATATTGTGTAACTCGGCGCAAAGATACCTCATTTATCCGAAATACAGTCACACTTAAATGAAAATAACGGTTTTTTAAAATAAAATAATACGGGCCACGTGAATCCACGCAGCCCGTATCAACATTTAACATATGAGATATTACCTTATATTACAGTTTGCATTTTACAGCAATTGTCGGATTCCAGTACATCTTAGAATTGTCCGAATAGAAGCCGCTGTAGAACTCCATCTCTGTACCGATAGATATCGGACACTTCTTAAGTCCCTTGATAGAGTTGAGGTTAAACCAAAGCTGTGGTTCAGATATGAAGACGAGCTTACCATGACCGTTAGCCTGCTCATCACGCCAGAAGTCGAAAACGCCGGCGAATGTCAGAGCGTCCTTGGCGAATGTAGTGCTCCAGATACCTGTAAGCTGGCAAGATGGGAACGCACCGTTTGCCGCACTCTTGAAGAACTGCTTGTACATGACCTGTACAGAGTATGTTGTCTTGAAATTCTTTGAATGGCCATTGAAGGCTCCACCAAGAAGGGCCGCCTGCTGGTAGCGTGCAGAGAATGATTTCTTTGAGCAGAGACCACCGTCATACTCAATATGTGCGGCAAAACCCTTCTTGCCGATGTTGAACTCGCGACTCAACTCCACATAGGCACCGGCAGCACCGTCGTTATAGAAATCCATATCAATGAAATAGAACCACGAGCCGAGGCCGTCAGCGGAAAACTGCTCGAACGTACCTGTTACCTTCGGACGCTCAGCCTGTTCATCCGGATATACATTGCGACCGAAATCATAGTGAAGCTGGAGATTACCCTGTGACATACTTGAAATGGCAGACATCAACATCAGTGATGCTAAAACAATCTTTTTCATTTTCTTTTTATTAAATACCTATTTTTATAAGTGAATTGTAAAATGAGAGTGCAAAATTACAAAAATAATATTAAATATAAAATAAAAAGTACGAAAATATACAATAAGTCCAGCAAAATTGTTAATTTTGCAAGATAAGAAAGTTCATTACCATATATAATGGTTATCATTTCTCCTTCATATCCACGGCAACGGTCAGCAATGACAGACTACCTCAGATATGACAGGAAAAGACATCAAACGACTAATAAATATGAATTACTACGAAATCGGCAAGACAGGCATGAAAGTCTCTGCGCTGTCTTTTGGAGCCTCATCGCTCGGCAGCGTATTCCGCGAGACAAAACTCGAAGAGTCTCTTGACGCTGTGTATACTGCAATAGACTGTGGCATGAACTTCATCGATGTATCGCCATACTATGGCCACTACAAGGCAGAGACCGTACTCGGCCAAGCTTTGAAGAACATACCACGCGACAAATACTATCTGTCTACTAAGGTCGGAAGATACGGCGTTGACGGCAAGAATACATGGGACTATTCTGCTGAGCGTGTCACACGCAGTGTCTACGAAAGTATGGAACGCCTGAACATAGACCACATAGACCTCATCAATGTACATGACATAGAGTTCCAGGGAGACCTTCCTGGAGGATTGCAGAAGATTGTTGACGAGACTCTTCCTGCACTTGTGAAGCTACGCGAGGAAGGCGTTGTCGGTCATGTCGGAGTGACAGACCTCCAGCCGGAGAACATCAAGTGGGTTATAGAGCATTGTCCTGAAGGCACAGTAGAGGCTACACTCTGCTTCTGCCATTATTCCCTGAACGATGAGATGCTTAATGACTACTTCGATTTCTTTGAAGAGCATAATGTAGGCATTATCAATGCCTCTCCTCTGTCAATGGGACTCCTCTCTTCACGTGGCGTTCCAGCATGGCATCCTGCGCCAAAGACACTTGTCGATGCTTGCCAGAAGGCTGTTGCACATGTAAATGCCAAAGGATATCCTATAGAAAAGCTCGCCATACAGTATGCCATCAGCAATCCGCGGATAGCAACCACATTGTTCTCCTCTGCCAATCCTGCCAATGTCAGGAAAAACTGGGAGTATGCCGAAGCTCCGATAGACTGGGAGCTTGTCAAGGAGGTTCAAGACATCATTGGTGACCAGATGCGTGTAAGATGGAAAAATTCATAAGTGAGGCGGAGTGCCGTGAGAGATACTACACATCGGGTGATATGCCAGTCATCATCGACGCGCACTCACATCTGTGGCTTTGGCAACACACTGTCGTCAACGGCAAAAGGATAGAGCAGTTGCCAAACGGCAGGAGTTCGTTCATGGGCACAGAGGTACAGATGATGAATCCATGGATGCAGGATAACCATAACTCTGCAGAGAAGTTTCTTGCCAACATGGATTTCGCACAGGTAGGAGGAGCTGTAGTGACGCAGGAGTTTATCGACGGTCTGCAGAATGACTACCTCGAATATGCCGGTCGCAGATGGCCGGACAGGTTCTTCGTGTTCGGCATGTGCGAGTTCCGTAAGCCAGGCTTCCTCATTGAAGCGCAGGTGCTGTTGCGCCGCGGGTTCAAGGGCATAAAGATTCCTGCCGCAAGACTTGTCGATGACCATATAAACATCCGCTTCGACTCAGATGAATTCATGCAGATGTTCCATCTTATGGAAGACAATAATATGGTACTCGCCATAGAACTTGGAGAAGGGACAAGCCAGACCGACCAGCTGGAGACCGTGATAAAGGAATGCCCTGCACTGAAAATCGTCCTCGGACATTTCTGCATGGTAAACCGAAAAGACTGGCAAAAACAGATGGCTCTGTGCACTTATGATAATGTATATACAGACATGGGAGGCATAACATGGCTGTTCAACAACGAATACTATCCGTATCCTTCTGCCATAGATGCTGTGAAGGAGGCTGCAGGACTTGTGGGTATGGATAAAATCCTGTGGGGATCTGACTATCCGCGCACAATATCCAATATCACCTACCGTCAGTCATACGACTGGATACTCAAGTCCACAGAACTCACAGATACCGAGAAGCGCATGATTCTTGGGGATAATGCACGAAAACTGTACGGATTCGACAATATACCGACATTACCGTATGTCCCGAGCATGAGCGAATAAGCAAGTCTTCCATTTCTGCAAAAGCAGATACAGAAGACCGTTGCCAAAGACATGAATATATTTAAAAGAAACAAACATAAAACGAAAGATGAAAGCAATTCAGATTCCAGGACTTCAGCAAATGGCTGTCGTCGACCTGCCTAAACCAGAGGCAAAGGCAGGAGAAGTGCTCCTGAAGATGGAGTATGTAGGTTTCTGCGGTTCCGACCTCAATACCTTCCTCGGCCGCAATACAATGGCCAAGGACAATGTCATCCCAGGCCACGAGATAGGTGCCGTCATTGAAGCCGTAGGTGAAGGCTGCCCTGACACACTGAAGCCGGGGATGGTCGTCACTGTCAATCCATATACAAACTGCGGCCACTGTGCATCATGCCGCAACGGACGTTTCAATGCCTGCCAGCACAACGAGACCCTCGGTGTACAGCGTGACGGTGCCATGCGCGAATACATGGCTCTGCCATGGCAGAAGATTATCCCTGTAAAGGGAACTACCACACGTGATGCCGCACTCATTGAGCCTATGTCTGTCGGCTTCCATGCCGTAGACCGCGGACAGGTGACAGATATCGACACCGTCGTGGTCTTCGGATGCGGCATGGTAGGACTCGGAGCTGTCGTACGTGCCGTGCAGCGTGGCGCAACGGTCATTGCCGTGGATCTCTCTGCTGAGAAACTGCAGATAGCAAAGGAGCTCGGTGCCAAGTACGGCATCAACTCCAAGGAGGAAAATCTACTCGAGAAGGTCATGGAGTATACCGACGGATACGGTGCAGACTGTGTCATTGAGGCTGTAGGCTCCCCTGTCACATACACAGGAGCCATCGACATCGTCTGCTTTACCGGACGTGTCGTCTGCATAGGCTATGCCAAGAGCGGAGTGGAGTTCCAGACCAAATATTTCGTACAGAAGGAACTTGATATCCGCGGTTCACGCAACGCCAATCCAAGTGACTTCCGCGCTGTGCAGAAGTACTTGGAGACAGCCAAGATTCCAATGGACCGTTTCGTCTCCGGCGTATACACTCCTGAGACTGCAAAAGAGGGCATGGAGAAATGGGCTGAAGCACCTGCACAGGTGTTCCGCATCCTTGTAGACTTCAGATAAACCACACAGCACGGGAAGAAAGAGGAAAATCCCCTGCATATTTATGGATTTTCCCCTTTCTTCCAACATGTATTATTCGTAATTTCGCACCAGCAAACATAAGTAAAACTGGCTGCGGAGACAATAAAGGTCGTCAGAAACCATCACGGACGAACTGGGTCTGTCAAGGCAAAAAGATAGAAACGTTATGAAAAAGATTACATTCCTTGCATTGTCAGTGCTTATCTTGATGAACAGCTGCAGCTCATACACTGCAACTGGAGCCGGTTTCGGAGGCGTAATAGGGTCTGCTATCGGAGGCATCGCCGGCGGTCATCGCGGTCATGATGTCGGCACACTTGTCGGCATGGCAGCCGGAGCTGCGGCTGGAGCTGCGGTGGAGAATGCCCAGCAACAGCGTTACCGGAAGCGTGTCAACACAGCATTGGAAAATGATGATGTATATTATGACGGCACGACATACGGCAACAGTTCCTCATCACGGCGTTACGGCACACCGAACAATGACGCAAAGTCACGACGCATACAGAAATATCACGACAATGTGGAGCGCAGGAATACCCTTGGGACAACAATCCATACAAAGGACATATCCAGCCAGGAAGGCAACGGATTCCACTTTGAGCCAACCGATGACAGCCGCTTGACACAGCAGACCGTGACTGACAAGAATATTTACGACGAATCCGGATACTCCAAGACGGCGAAATACGATGACCGTATAGATATAAAATGACATGGACGAAGAAGGTAAAAAGCCGAGGACATAAGCCTCTGCTTTTTACCTTCTGCCGTTTTTTAGACATATTCTTCCATGTCTTTCCAAATACTACTCTGCTTACCTGGCTATCAACCGACAACATTACCGAATATCTATGGAAACCAACTACGACACAATCATTTCCGAGACAGCTGCCAAAGTCTTCTGCTCAATGGAACCGCGCGTCTCGCCACGACAACTGAAACAGCTCCACGACGCCTACGAATTTGCCTATGAAGCGCATAAGGAGCAACGCAGAAAAAGTGGAGAGCCATATATCATACACCCAATTTCCGTCGCCCTTATTGCCGCAAAGGAACTGATGCTCGACACGAACTCCGTCACTGCATCTTTCCTCCACGACATTGTGGAAGACACCCCGTATACCATTGAAGACATACGCGAACGCTTCGGAAGCGATGTTGCTTTCCTCGTAGATGCTGTGACGAAGCGTAAGAAATCAACATACCGATTCTCCAAGCAGGTAGACAATTACCATCAGTTGCTCTCGTCCATGCAGTTTGACATCCGCGCCCTCATGGTGAAGATTGCCGACCGTCTGCACAATATGCGCACACTATCGTCCATGCGCCCTGACAAGCAGATGAAAATCGCCGGAGAGACTGACTATTTCTATGCTCCGCTCGCCAACCGTCTCGGTCTGTTCGATGTCAAGACAGACCTCGAGAACCTGTCTTTCAAATACCGTTGCGGCATGGAGTACACCGACATCGCGCTACGGCTTGAAAAGGACAAGAAAGACAACCGCGAACGCCTGCAGGTATTCACAGACAACGTGGAGGCCATAATGCACAAGGCCGGCATCATGGGCAAGGCCACCGTATACTGGCGTGCACCCTACTCCATCTGGCGACGCATGAAAGCAGCCAAGAAAGATTTCATACACCTTGACAACAGATACTATGTCCGGGTGACATTCTCCGGATGCAAAGACAAGAAACTCTCAGAGAAAGACATCTGCCTATACATCTACTCACTCCTCACAAACAACTACAACGAGAAGCCAGGCTCCTTCCAGAACCTCATAGACCAAGGCAAGGAAAACTCATACAAGTCCATCAACGTGATGCTTCTCTCTGAGGAAGGCATCTGGGAAGATGTCCAGATATGCTCAGACAAGATGGTAGAGGCATCACGCTTCGGATGCATGGCAGAGGTGGCAGAACGGGCAGAGACCCGCAACTGCGGCAACAACGTATCACTGCAGAATGTCCGCAAATGGATAGAGAAATTCCGCAAGATACTCAAGGAGATAGCCGCCGAGTCACAGACACAAGGCTTCATCGAGAATATAAAGTCATCGCTGTATTACGATGATGTCCTCGCATTCACACCAAAGGGCGAGCCGATAATCATGCCGAAAGGAGCGACAGCCCTCGACTTTGCATTTGAACTGCATACCGACATCGGACTGCACGCGAAATATGCCCGAATAAACGGTAAGCTGGCAACCGTGCGCACCGTGCTCAACCGCGGTGATGTCGTGGAGATAGGCACAGATCCGGAGTTTCTGCCAAAAGCCGAATGGATGCAATGCGTACAGAGCTACAAGGCACGACGCAGCCTCCGCTCGTATTTTTCCGAAGAGCTTGCCAAGCAACAGTACCAGCGATGCCCATGCTGCCTCCCTCTTCCAGGTGGAGAGACAATAGGATTCCGTGAGACGGACGACTCCATAACACTACACCGCCGCAACTGCCCCGAGGCCATACGCCTCGCATCAAAGTTAGGAGACAACATCGTGTATATGGAGTTTGACGAAGACCAGGACAAGCAATATCCAGTCACCATATATATAAAGGCCATCGACCGATACCATCTCCTCATAGACATCGTATCGAAGATAACCAACGACCTTCACCTCTTCATAGACTCCCTGAAGACAGAGACCCACGACGAGATAACAGATCTCACCGTGACATTCTACGTACACTCCATACGCGAGCTGAACTCAGCCATGCAGTCGCTGTACACTGTCCACGGAATAGACGAGGTGAGACGGGTGCAGGATATGTAGCCCCGTCATTCGGTCATTGGCTCTGCATATCTGACGACTGCCACAATACGAAGCCCCCTGCCACGTTGCCTGACGTGGCAGGGGGCTTCATGTATCCTCCACATGAAGAGAGAGTAAGTATGCCACGATGCACCCATCCAGAATCCAACATACTCTACTCGCGTCAGATGGACTTCCCCACACCGACAGCATTACTTTTATATCACATTATATATCACTTGATTTCAGACACATACATACTGCTGTAACTATTCCGTAAAAACAGCCATTCCCAAAGGTTACCTTTCAGGATGTAAAAGGTTACCTTTCGCACTGTCATCCGTAACCTTTTGTTTGGCGAAAGGTCACCATTCATTCCAGCATCTGTCACACATAGAAATCACATACCTTTTCTCTTGTCTCAAATTCAAAGATATGGGTAATCACAACATAAAAGGAATACGGCCTTTTACACTTTAAGGCAGAACACCAAAAACTACTAAACCATGACGATATGGACAACCATTCACAGCTCCATAACCGCCACACATGCCACCGTCTGCCACTTTGGCAGTCTGTGGCAGACGGCATATATTGGCACAGTCATTGTAACATTATGTACAGCAGGGCATCAGAAAACCTGTATCTTATAGACATCTCCG
>JAIDEM010000244.1 GCA_029054825.1 Prevotella sp.
GTTCCGAGGATGATCTGCGCATTGCCATGTTGTGATACGAGTAATCCAATACAGGCACTGCAATAAAAAATAATTTTCTCATCCGCATAATACGTTTTGTTTGGCCTTGTAATCCTATAGACCGTTTGTAGATGCAGAAGCGTGGACTGCCAGCTGCCATATCTAAGTTGGAGGTCGTAGGAAAAACCTTTAGTACGGATATGGTTATAGTAGCCCACGCTATAGCGTGAGAACCACTATGCCTTCTCTCGTACTAAGTCTGAAATTTCCTACGTTTCCAACTTACAAGATAAGCATAACGTTTCTTCGTTTGTTATTATGTCGAATCATTCCGTGGAATGATGTTGCAAATTTAATGATTATTTTTTATTGTTGCAAATTATGGTGCATATTTTTGTGAATATCGTTTGTTATACTGTATTATGAATGCCTGTATAGCCACTTTTATATAAAAGGAGCAGACAAAATGGATTATGTAATGAGTATTTGTTGTATTGTGTCTGCTGAAATGGAAATGAATATTCTTAGAATCCCAGTTCCTGTTCCACCCAGTTGTGCCTGTTATGCAGTTCATCCCGTGGATTTGAGACGCTCAGGCCGAGCAGGCGGATTCTCCGTTCGTCATTGAATACGATGCCGTTCAGCAGCTTCTTGGCTGCGGGCAATATGTTTTTCATGTCAGAGAAGACGACGGTGTCGGTATGGCTCCTTGTTATCTGTGTGAAATCGTGATACTTCACCTTCAGAGTCAGCGTATATCCCTCAAACGCTGCCTTGTCAAGCCGCCTTATCAGTTCTTCGGCTATATGGTAAAGCTCTATTATTACGGCAGACTTGGCGTAGATGTCCTTCTCGAAAGTCGTCTCGCAACCTACGCTTTTCCGCTCCCGTTCGGCTATTACAGGGCGCTCGTCTATGCCTCGGGCAAAGTCATGATAGATTTTCCCTGCCTTGCCGAACTCGCTTGTCAGTCCCTGCATGGACCACTGCCGAAGTTGGAATCCGCAGTTTATGCCGAGCTGGTGCATGCGTCGTGCCGTCGTGCTGCCCACTCCCCAGAACTTTTCTATTGGCAAGGCGTCGATGAAATCCAGGGCGCGCTCTGGCGGTATGACATATAAACCGTCAGGCTTATTATAGTCGGAGGCTATCTTGGCGAGAAATTTGCAATACGAGACGCCTGCTGACGCTGTAAGGTCGAGCCGTTCCTTTATCTTGCGTTTTATCTCACAGGCTATCTCTGTCGCTGTAGTTTTGCCGTCCTTGCTCTCCGTGACATCGAGAAACGCCTCGTCAAGTGATATCGGTTCGATGATGTCGGTGTATTCATGGAATATCTCATGTATCTGTCTTGACACAGCCTTGTATTTCTCATGATTGCCGGGGATGACGATGAGTTCGGGACAAAGTTCCAGGGCACGCCTTGTAGACATGGCAGAATGCACACCGAATTTCCTTGCCTCATAGCTTGCCGTGGACAATACGCCACGGTCGGAGAGTCCGCCCACGGCGCACGGCCTGCCTCTGAGCGAAGGATTGTCCCTTTGCTCTACAGACGCAAAATAGCTGTCCATATCGATGTGTATAATCTTGCGTACCAAGTCTTTGCGTGGAAGTTACTCTATCTCGTCAAGCAATTTGTCGAAGGAGTCTATCATCACTGACGGGCATGCTGTAGAAAGACGGTCGACAGCATGATTGCCGTATGTTACGGCAACCGTGCGGCATCCTGCACTGTTGCCCATCTGTATGTCGAATGTGGTGTCACCTACCACGATAGCCTCATCGGCCTTGAGCTTCATGCGCTCCAGCAGTGCGAGCACCATGTCCGGCGCAGGCTTGGCTGGGAGATTGTCGGAATGTGTGACTTTTGTCTCGAAAAACCTGCCGATGTCGTGGTGCAGGAGAATCATGTCAAGCGACTCCACGTTTCTTGATGTGCAGATGGCGAGGCGCAACCCTCTCTCGTGCAGTATCTGAAGAGTCTCCTTGACCTTGGGGAATATGGTTATCAGCGCAGCCTCCACTGTGGCAAACAGGC
This sequence comes from Prevotella sp., assembly GCA_029054825.1. Taxonomy (GTDB): domain Bacteria; phylum Bacteroidota; class Bacteroidia; order Bacteroidales; family Bacteroidaceae; genus Prevotella. Next base: position 2,042 of record JAIDEM010000244.1, read on the forward strand.
GGCGGTATATCTCCGTGGCAGTCTCGGTGTCCTTGTCATTAAGTCCGTTGAGAGACTGCAGCGCTTTCGGCAACGGCAGTCCGATGGTGTTCCGCATAGCTTCCTCGGAGGGGACGGGCAGCCCCATTTCCTTGAAAGTGCATTCCATCGTCTTCACTATGCCAGGAGCGGTATCGGCAAGAGTGCCGTCAAAATCAAAAAGGATAGCTTTTATCATCTTCATTCGGTTTTACATTTACGATACAAAGGTACTTATTATTTGCAATACGTGCAAGCCTTGATTTGCAGGTGTATGGAGATTTTGAGGGAAATCAAGGCAGCGTTTCCGGCATTGCGGTATGCGGAGACCTGCAAGACTGTCTGCATTCAAGATATGGAGAGCGTCAAGTCGTAAGGATGTACTTGTGGAGTGGTAGTGGAGAGGGTGACCCTTGACCATGTGAAAGGTGACCCTTGGCAGGGTGAAAGGTGACCGTTTGCAGCGTGAAAGGTCACCTTCTGTTTTCATGTGCGCCACATTAATATCCCGAGATGGTTGTCATGAGACAGAAGCGGCTTCACGATTATATTGCGCACTTGTGTACAATGTGTTGATTTTTAACGAATAATGATATTATTCGCTTTATGTGTGTAATAAGAAAAAAGCCTAACCGTTATAGGTTAAGCTTATTCTGTATGGTCTTGCTTATCTGCTGCACTCTGCGTCCCTGCCGTGAGATGTCTGAGGCAACTTCCTCGCTTACCTCCTTTACGACATCCGTGACTTCCATTCGTGCAGAATGTATGCCTGACATGAACTCACTGAACGCCGACTGCATTCTTGACGGTTGGCGCCGCCGCTTGTCGGCGTTGGGGTTTATGACTATCTTGATACCTTTCTCGCGTATGGATATGTCAAGGTCGGCATCTGCCATGATAGGGTCGCCGTCGTAGTGTATCACTCCCGGTTCCGTACGGTGTATGCGTACATGCTTTGAGCGGAAAGTCTTTATTTTCGAGTTCTTGTCGAGAGTCTTGTTGAACATGTCTATCGACACCTGTGCCGCCTCGAGCATGTCAAACGGTTCCATGATGATGATATCCATCAGTCCGTCGCTCATGGAAGCCTGCGGCGCAATGTATGCGTCGTTGCCGTATTGCGAGGCGTTGGCTATGGATATAAGGAACGCCTTGTACTTCTTTGTGCCGCTCCCGTCCTCTATGATGTATGTCTCGGGCTTGTATTTCAGTCCTTCCTTCAGCACATTCTCCACATAGGTGATAGGACCGCGCTTGCCGGCATTGGCGAATTTCATGGATATGAAAGCGTCGAAGCCCATGCCGCAGGTACAGAAAAACGGCATGGAGTTGATGATGCCGTAGTCGAGGTCATGGATTTCACACTGGTTGATTATCTCAAGTGCACCTTTCACGTTTATGGGGAGCATCAGATGGCGTGCCAGCCCGTTGCCCGAGCCGCAGGGGATGATGCCGAGGGCTGTCTGGGAATTGACAAGTGCGCGTGCCACCTCGTTGACCGTGCCGTCTCCGCCGACAGCCACGGCTATGTCGTATTTCTCCTCTACAGCCTTGCGTGCCAGTTCCGAGGCGTGTCCGGCATGCTGTGTCTCCGCTATCGTATAGTGGAACTTGTCCTTGTCGAGTATATTGTCTATCAGTGTGGGAATACCCGCTTTGCTTATTGTTCCAGAAATCGGATTGAGTATGAAGATGATTTTCTTTTTATCCATAACGTTTGCGATGACTACTGAGAATAACTGTTCATAGTGGATATCTGAATGCAAAATTACGAAAAAAATAGATGATTTGAGCAACGGATATAAAATATTTTTGTCAAAAAGGCACTTTTTTTACTCCTTTATGCACTTT
>JAIDEM010000245.1 GCA_029054825.1 Prevotella sp.
CACTGCTGTCCACGGAAAATTTTAACATTATCATCTAACACGCTGAAATACATTGTCATAATATCATTTTTTGTTGTCGGAGGATTTTGGAATGAATATAATGTGCTATATTTGCCATAAATATCAAAATGTCAGCAAATGTCGCAGATTCCTTACATATTCAACCAACTGGTATCGTTCATTCCCAGAGATCATTTCGAATATCTTGTGAAGAAGTATAATGGCAACGCATACGTCAAGAGCTATAGCTGCTGGAGGCATCTCCTGGTCATGATATGGGCGCAAGTCACGGGCCGCCGCAGCCTGAGGGACATAGAGGCGTCCTTGCGGATCCACTCCGACAAGACCTGCAGGATGGGTATCGGCAGGACAGTCAGCCGCAGCAACATCGCAAAGGCCAGCGCCAGGCGTGACGTTGCCATATACCGTGAACTGGCGGAGGAAATGATGCGCAGGGCCTCGCGGATATCATGCCGTGACAGGATTCTCTATGAAATCTCCCGTGCGTTCGGCCTCGCAGGATTCTTCGCCATAGACTCCAGCACGGTAAGCCTTGCCCTTCATGAGTTCTCATGGTCCGTCCCTCAGGAGGATACGGGAGGCATAAAGATCCATACGATGTACGACCTGTTACGGAATGTTCCGGCCATGTGCCTTGTCACCGGGCACGAAGAGCGTGACCAGACCTTCATGGAGGATTATCCGTACAGGGAAGGGTGCATCTATATGCTTGACAGGATGTACTTCAAGACGGCAGGCCTATATGAAATCACATCGTCCGGAGCATTCTTCATCACCCGTATGAAGAAAAACGTGCGCTATGAGACCGTGGCCTCTTCAGGGGTGGACGGCACGCGTGTACTTTCCGATGAGACGATAAGGCTCACAAGCCGGCTGGCGTCCGGAGGATATCCTGACGTCATGCGGCTTGTCAGGTATTACAGCCTTGAGAACAACGAGACCCTGGCGCTCGTCTCGAACAATTTCGGGCTGGATGCGGCGACCATCGCACTCCTGTACCGTTACAGGTGGCAGATAGAGGTGTTCTTCAAATGGATAAAGCAGCATCTGAGAATCACAAGGTTCTACGGGACATCAGCCAACGCCGTCATGATGCAGGTCTATGTCGCGTTCATCACATTCTGCATGCTGGCAATGGCGGCGGACGCCCATAAGCACAAGAGCACATTGTACGAGTTCGCAAATATGATGAGTGTGGTCTTGACCGAAAGGATCCACTTGCAGGAGCTGATGGAACGCTACGAACGCGGACAGATGCTGGATATTGTAGCCGACGGGCCTTCCCTGTTTGATTCTGACAATCTGTAACCTGAGTAACACGGTCAAACCGTAAAAATGGAATGTTAAAATTTTACGTGGACAGCAGTG
>JAIDEM010000246.1 GCA_029054825.1 Prevotella sp.
AGAACTGTAGTTACAGCTTCTAAGGCTACAGACAACATCTATGTAGGTGTTAATGCCGGCGTTACAGCTCCAACTACAAAGCATTCCGTGTTCGGAAACCTCTCTCCTGAGCTTGGTGTACGTGTAGGCAAGAACTTCACAACCGTATTCGGTGTTGCAGTTGACGCTACAATGCATTTCTCATCAATGCCATGTGAGTACAACACAAAGACTTGGGTAGACAACACCAACATCTCCCTCCTCGGTACAGCTAACCTCTCTAACCTCTTCGCAGGTTACAAAGGCGAGCCACGCACATTCGAGGTAATCGCTCTCGGCGGTTTCGGCTGGGGCCACATGTTCGGTGTAGAGGAGAAGGCTAACGCCCTCACATCAAAGGCTGCCATCGACTTCGCCCTCAACCTCGGCAAGGCTAAGGCTCTGCAGGTTTACCTCGAGCCATCTATCACTTACGGTCTCCAGGGATGGGTGGACAGCTATGCTGCCGACAACACAATGAAGTATGACATCAACCGTTCAGGCTTCTCTGTAAAGCTTGGTGTAAACTACAAGTTCGGTAACTCTAACGGCACACACAACTTCGCTGTAGAGCAGGTTCGTGACCAGGCTGAGATCGATGCACTCAACGCACAGATCAACGCTGCACGCTCTGAGGCTGACGCTGCTAAGGCTGCTGCCGCTAAGAAGGACGCAGAGATCGCTCGCCTCAAGAAGGCTCTCTCTGACTGCGAGAACAAGCCAGCTCCTGTAGTGGAGACAAAGGCTGCTAACCTCCAGCCATCTGTAGTGTTCGCACAGGGCAAGTCTGTTGTAGAGCGCTCTCAGATGTCTAACGTAGAGATGATCGCTAAGTACATGAAGAACAACCCTAACGCTAAGATCAAGATCTCTGGCTACGCATCACCAGAAGGCTCTAAGGAGCTCAACCAGAAGCTCTCTGAGAAGCGTGCCGCTGCCGTTAAGGACATCCTCGTCAAGAAGTACAAGATTTCTGCAGACCGCCTCGAGACAGAGGGTCTTGGCGCTACAGACAAGCTCTTCGACGAAGTTGAGTTCAACCGCGTAGCTCTCTTCAACGACACAACAAAGTAATCTAAGATATTACTTATCTAAAATATGGAGGGATTCTTTGATAATCAAGGAATCCCTCCATGATACTATAAAAAAACTGCATATGAACAAGCTCTTTACACTTTTCGCTACTGCCACAATAGCAATGTCAGCAAGTGCGCAGAATACGACCGTAACCGGACACAAGACTTTCGACAACTTTTATGTAGGTGCCAACATAGGTGCATTCACACCGATAACAGGCAACAACATGTATAACATGGAGCATGACAAGGCGTTCAAGGAATTCAACGGCAAACTCGGTATCCGTGTAGGAAAGCATGTCACTTCTGTATTCGGACTGGCAGTTGAAGGCGAAGCATACAAGTCTTTCAAGAAAGACTATGCATTCCTGGGGTCAAAAACCTTTATCAATATGGTTGACGTAAACCTCCTTTCAACATGGAATCTCAGCAACGCCTTTGCCGGATACAAGGGAGAGCCACGCACATTCGAGGTCTTCGCCATCGCTGGTGCAGGATGGGGACATGTATTCGGAGCCAACGGATTCAGCGACATCCATGCAAAGGTCGGTCTTGATATAGCGTACAACTTCGGCAAAGCAAAAGAATGGCAGCTCTACCTCGAACCGTCACTTCGCTATTTCCTGGCCGAGACAGCAAAAACGAGGACGGCAACAAGCGACTGCTTCGACTTCAGCATCAACAATGCTGTCCTTCAGCTCTCTGTAGGCATCAACTACAAATTCGGCAACTCTAACGGTACACACAATTTCGCCATCGAGCAGGTTCGTGACCAGGCAGAGATTGACGCACTCAACTCACAGATTAATGCTACACGCTCAGAGAACGACGTTGTCAAGGCTGAGAACGCAAACCTCAAGGCCGAGAACGCCAAACTCAAGAAAGCCCTCTCGGACTGTGAGAACAAGCCTGCACAAACTGACCTGAAAGCTGCAAACCTCCAGCCTTCTGTAGTATTTGCACAGGGAAAATCCATCGTGGAAAAATCACAGATGCCTAATGTCGAGATGATTGCAAAATACATGAAGAGCAATCCTGACGCAAACATCAAGATTTCCGGATATGCCTCACCGGAAGGTCCGGAAGCTTTCAACCAGAAGCTTTCAGAAAGACGTGCCGCGGCTGTCAAGGATATCCTCGTGAAGAAGTACAACATCGCCGCTGACCGTATCGAGACAGAGGGTCTTGGCGCTACAGACAAGATTTTCGACGAGGTTGAATTCAACCGTGTTGCAATCTTCAACAATACAGGAAAGTAACCATACATTACTTCACACAAAAAAACATCATGAGGAGTCTCGTCTTCGGGACTCCTCTTTTTTAGGCGGGTTCTAAAAATCAGGTCAATACCATTCCCATATAAAACGGGACACTGCACTCTGGACATCTTAGTCGGCAAGAACAGGCTATAGGAAATATCATCCGGATACAAGCACAGTACTGGAAGAAAAGACAGCCACATGCCACACTCATATCGGGGAAAATGGCAACGGTAAAAGAGAAGTGACCAGACAGGAACCCATCCTAATAGAATAAATATTTTAAAACTTGATTTTTAGAACCATTACCAACATGGCAAATTTTGAAGAATTAGGTGTCAACGACACCATCAGAAAAGCTATCGACGAGCTCGGTTTCATACAGCCTATGCCTGTACAGGAAGCTGTGATACCTAAGCTCCTGAACGAAGGCAACGACATCATCGCACTCGCACAGACAGGCACAGGAAAGACCGCAGCCTTCGGCCTGCCACTGCTCCAGCGCATAGACCTGTCCACACGCCAGACGCAAGCCGTCATCATGTCACCTACAAGAGAGCTCTGCCTGCAGATAAGCGACGACCTTAAGGATTTCGGCAAATACATGGAAGGCCTCCACGTCACTGCCGTATACGGCGGCGCTCCGATAGACTCACAGATAAGGGCGCTGAAGAAAGGCTCGCAGGTCATCGTCGCCACACCAGGACGACTGATTGACCTCATAGAGCGCAGGGTGGCAGACATCTCCACAGCTACGACCATCGTCCTCGACGAGGCTGACGAGATGCTCAACATGGGCTTTGCCGACAGCATCAACGCCATCTTCGAACAACTTACAGCCGACCACCGCACACTGCTTTTCTCCGCGACAATGTCCAAGGAAGTGGAGAAAGTGGCGAAAAAATACCTCAATAACTACGAAGAGGTAGTCGTGGGCTCACGAAACGAAGGTGCCGAGAACGTTGACCATACATATTATATGGTGCAGGCGAGACAGAAATACCTCGCACTGAAACGCATAGTCGACTATTATCCGAAAATATACGGCATCATCTTCTGCCGCACAAAGCTCGAGACACAGGAGATTGCCGACAAGCTCATCAAGGACGGCTACAACGCCGAGTCTCTACACGGAGACCTGTCACAGCCGCAACGTGACCAGACAATGCAGAAGTTCCGCCAGCATACCGTACAGTTGCTTGTCGCCACAGATGTCGCGGCACGCGGACTTGATGTCAATGACCTTACCCATGTCATCAACTACGGAATGCCTGACGACACAGAGTCATACACTCACCGCTCGGGACGTACAGGACGTGCCGGAAAGAAAGGCTCTTCCATAGTCATCATACACAGCCGTGAACAGCGTAAGATACGTGAGGTAGAGAAGATCATACAGAAGAAGTTCATAAAAGGCGCACTCCCTACTCCACAGGAGATATGCAAGAAACAGCTCTTCCGCGTGATGGACCATATCACAAAAGTCGATGTCGACGACGAGACCATCAACCCGTTCATGGAAGAGATACAGCGCCATTTCGAATACTTCGACAAGGATGACATCATCAAGAAGATTGTAATGATGGAGTTCAGCAAGTTCCTCGAATACTATGCCGACGAGCCTGACATAGAGGAAGTAAACGAAAGCAAGAAGGGAAAGGATAAAGGCCGTGAGGGACGCCGCAGGGACCGTGACGGAAGAGACCGCGGACCAGAGCACAGAGCAGAGGCAGGATACACCCGTCTCTTCATCAATCTCGGCAAGGCTGAGGGTTTCTACCCTGGCGAGGTCATGCAGTTCGTCAACCAGCATGTCTCCGGACGTGGAAAGGGCGGACAGGGAAAGCGCCAGGAAGTAGGCCATATCGACCTCATGTCACATTACTGCTTCATCGAAGTGCCGGAGAAAGATGCCGCCAATGTCATAGGAGCCCTTGACGGCACGACATATCACGGCAGGCCTGTACGTTGCAATGCCGAAGGGGCTGGCAAGCCAGAAGGAACATTCAACGCGCCTGTAAAC
>JAIDEM010000247.1 GCA_029054825.1 Prevotella sp.
CAATAGAGGAGTTCGGAAATTAAACAACAAAAGTATTACAGTACAAAAACAACTATATTTCATTCATTTATATCACAACTTAAATCCAACAATTATGAGAAAAATCTTTCAGACACTCATGTTTTGTCTCATGTTACCTGTAGCTACATTAGCCCAAGATGCATGGAACACAACTTACAAAGAAATCAGTGCACGTATTGTGGCACCTACTTTCAAGAACAAAGTGTTCAAACCGTCTATAAAGACAACTGCTTCTGCAAAGGCAAACCAGAAAGCTATTAATGCTGCAATCCTCAAATGCAACAAAGCAGGTGGTGGCAAGGTTGTAATTCCTGCAGGAAAATATCAGACAGGAGCTATTACACTGCGCTCTAATGTGAACCTTGTTGTAGAGAAAGGTGCGGAACTTGTTTTCGCTTTTGATCGTGACTTGTATCCAAATGTAGAGACACGTTGGGAAGGCCTCAACATCATCAACTATCAGCCATGTATCTATGCTGTTGATGCAAAAAACATTGGACTTACAGGCGAGGGCATCATCAATGGTAATGGCTCAAATGAACGCTGGTGGTACATGAAAGGCAATAAGCACCATGGATACCACGAAGGTGTAGACGAATGGCAGGGAACAGACAAAGTCGGCAACCGCGCCAATCTCCTTAAAATGGCAGACGCAGGAGTCCCGACAAACGAGCGTGTTTTCGGTAAGGGAAAAGGTCTACGTCCACAGCTTGTAAACTTTGTTCGTTGTGAGAATGCCATTATCGAAGGCGTGGAACTCCGTGACTCTCCATTCTGGGTTATTCATCCTCTGTTCTGCAAGAACCTTACAGTGAAGGGAGTGACTATCTATAATGAAGGCCCTAACGGTGACGGATGTGATCCAGAGTCTTGCGAAGATGTCCTCATCGAAGGCTGTACTTTCCATACAGGTGATGACTGTATCGCATTGAAGTCTGGACGTAATGCTGACGGTCTGAAAGCCAACATACCATGCAAGAACATTATTATTCGTAAATGTACCATGGCAGACGGCCATGGAGGTGTTGTTATAGGTTCCGAAATTTCAGGCGGTGTGCAGAATGTATTTGCCGAAGATTGTGACATGGACTCTCCTAATCTTGACCGCGTTATCCGCATTAAGACAAACACATGCCGTGGCGGTATCAATGAGAATATCTTTGTCCGCAATATCCGTGTAGGGCAGTGCAGAGAGTCTGTCATGCGCATCAATCTTGTATATGAACCAAAGGAGATTGCAGAGCGTGGCCATATCCCTACAGTACGTAACGTATATGTCGAGAATGTTACCTGCAAGAAGTCAAGATATGGCATTCTGCTCAACGGTCTTGAAGCAAAAGAGTCGAAAGAAGCACAGATATATAATATAAATGTCAAGAACTGCAAGTTCAGCGGACTCTCCGATGTTCCTGTATACAAAACAGGTCTTGTAAAGGGCATACATCTTGATAACGTCACTGTCAGTGCCGATTTCTAAGAAGAATAACATAATTAACATAAAAACAAATATGAAAAAACTTTCAGTTTTAATCTGTGCTCTATGCCTTATGGGTATCTCTTCTTTTGCAGAGGGATGGGATTCAGCTCTTTATAAGAAGATAGAGCAGAGTATCAAAGCACCAACTTTTGCCGAGAAGGTCTATAAGCCATCAATTAGTGTTAAGGCTAAGGCCGCAAAAAACCAGAAAGCAATACAGGCTGCTATAGACAAGTGTTCAAAGAATGGTGGCGGAAAGGTTGTCATACCGGCAGGAACATTCTGGACAGGTGCTATTACCCTGAAATCAGATGTAAACCTCGTTCTGTCTAAAGGTGCAGTATTGAAGTTTGCTTTTGAACCGGAGCTATACCCTACAGTATACACACGATACGAAGGACTTGACCTTTATGGCTATTCTCCTTGCATCTACTCTAACGGTGCAAAGAACATTGCCATTACTGGCGAAGGAACCATTGATGGCAATGGTAACAAGAACACATTCTGGATGTGGACCGGCGAAGAATGGTGGGGCTATAAAGGTGGTGAAACATCACGCTCACTCAACGGTGTGATGGGTTCACGTGCGCTCCTGCAGAAGATGTGTGACGACGGAGTTCCAGTAGAACAGCGCCAGTTCGGCATGGGCAAGGGACTCCGCATGCAGCTTGTCAACCTTGTCAACTCCGAGAATATCCTGATTGAGGGAGTTACAATGATAGATTCTCCATTCTGGGTCATGCATCCTTTGTTCTCAAAGAATATCACCATCCGTGGTGTGAAGGTCATCAATGAAGGACCTAACGGCGATGGTTGCGACCCAGAGTCTTGCGAGAATGTCCTCATTGAAGACTGTATGTTCCATACAGGTGATGACTGTATCGCAATCAAGTCTGGACGTAATGCTGACGGACGTCGTGACGGACGCCCTTCAAGAAATATCATCATCCGAGGCTGCACAATGGAAGACGGTCATGGTGGTGTCGTACTTGGTTCCGAAATCTCTGCCGGCGTGGAGAATGTCTTTGCCGAGAACTGCAAGATGTCTTCACCTAATCTTGACCGTGTACTCCGTATCAAGACCAACACATGCCGTGGCGGTGAGACAAAGAATGTCTACATGCGTAATGTTACAGTAGGCGAGTGCAAGGAGTCTGTAATGCGTATCAACATCAACTATCAGCCAAAGGAAGTTTCAGAGCGAGGCCATATCCCATATGTACATAACGTGTGGATGGAGAATGTCACTTGCCAGAAATCCAAGTATGGTGTACAGATTAATGGTATAAAGGAAAAGGATGCTGTCTATGATATTCATGTGAAGAACTGCACCTTCAATAATGTAAGCATCAAACCATTCCTCCGTGAGAACCGTTGCCATGACATCTTCTTCGATAATTTCAAGGTAAACGGTAAACTTGTTAATGCCTCAGGCTCAGATGTCATTGAAAAAGCTCCATATAAAAGCTATGCAGAGTGGATGACATACTCAGAGATGAAACGCAATCCAAATCCTATATATCTTGATTTCACAGACTCCATAAAGCATCCTAAGGGAAAGTGGTCATACGTTATGGGCATAGAACTTGAAGGTATGCTTGATACATACTATGCTCATGGTGGCGAAGCCATCAAGGATTATGTCATGCGCTACCCGTTGCAGATGATTTCTGATGATGGTAAGACAACAGGATTCAAATATGAAGACTTCAATCTTGACAATATCCGTACCGCACACTTCATTTTCCGTGTAGATTCCTTGGCTCCGCGTAATGGTGTGAAACTTGCCCTGAAAGAGTATTTCCGTCAGCTCATCAACCAGCCTCGTACAGATGAAGGAGTCTATTGGCACAAGCAGATCTATCATGACCAGGTATGGCTTGACGGCATATTTATGGGTCTCCCTTACAAGACAATGGCCGCACCTTATATGGTAAAGGAAGGCCTGACTGTTGCCAACAAAGGCATCCCTGCAGGAAAGCAGAGCAAGAGCAACAAACTCACCAAGGCTCAGCAGAAAGAACTGACAGCCTACTATGATGACATTGTTGACCAGATCACAATGACAGATGCACGCACCTTTGACGAGAAGACAGGACTCTGGAAGCATGCATGGGATTCCAAACACGGAATGTTCTGGGCAGACAAGAAGACCGGACAGAGCCGTCACACATGGGCTCGTGCTATGGGATGGTTCACAATGGCTCAGATAGAGATTCTCGATTACCTTCCAAAAGACTATGCACGTCGCCAAGAGGTTATAGACATGCTCAACAAGACTCTACGTGCATGTATCAATTACCAGGATCCTACGACTGGTGTATGGTATGACGTTATGGATGTAAAAGATCCTCGTAATTACATTGAGTCCACGGCATCCTGTATGTTCACTTACTGTCTCCTGAAAGGCGCACGTCTCGGATATCTTGACGACAGCTATCGCCAGGCTGGAATCAAGGCATATAAGGGCATAATCAACAACTTTATACGTGTTGACGCACAGAAAGATGGCTCATTCCCAACAATATCACTTACTGAAGGTGTGAGCGTCTCCGGTCTTGGCCCTGAGAAATCTCCTCATCGTGATGGCACATTCGACTACTATATGTCAGAGCCGATTCGTGATAACGACGCTAAGGGTGTAGGTCCATTCCTGTGGGCAACACTTGAAATGGAACGTCTCGGATATGACACTTCAAGCCAATACTAATAAAAACGATTTAAGGTGGGTGGACAATCTGTATATGTCCACTTACCTGAATATTCAAAAGACATATTCATTTTTTCCACTCCATTATGACTGGAATATATACAATATTGCTGCTTTTAGGCAGCAATATTTTTATGACACTTGCCTGGTACGGCCATCTGAAGCTCAATCAGATGAATATTTCCACTTCATGGCCCCTGATTGGCGTTATCGCATTCTCATGGTGCATTGCATTCTTCGAGTACTGCCTTATGGTGCCTGCCAATAGAGTCGGCTTCACAGGAAACGGCGGACCTTTCACCCTGATGCAACTGAAAGTGATACAAGAAGTCATCTCTTTAACTGTGTTCACTGTCATTGCCGGATTCTTGTTTCATGGAGAAGAGCTTCACTGGAATCATATTGCAGCCTTCTTTTGTCTCATTCTCGCAGTCTATTTCGTATTTTGGGAATAGCACAGATACCGGTAAATATGTGCATGGCAATATCATCTATTGTGATGCACATATTTTGTTAATAAGCATATTTATCCGCATCATTTTTGATACCGTGACCTTAAATCTTCCGTGAAATATTATAGACTGCAGGATATTGCAATAAAAAAAACGCAACCCTGTCACAATATTATTATAAGATCTACGTTTAACAAATATATACCTAATATAATTACCAACTATTACTATGAACAAATTTTCTTTTATGGGCGCTATTATGCTGTTTGCCATAGCGTTCTGTTCTTGTGAGAATCCAAATTTCATGCTTGATGATGAAGAGGGAATCACTACAAATCCATCAAACGGCAAATCTGTCAAGATTTCATTAAGAAGTGCCAGCACAACGCCGATAGAATATCCTGTCCGCATATACGCCTTTGACGAAAACAATATATGCCGAGGTTCTGCCATTATTACAGACGAGACAGAAAACTCCACCACTATAAAGCTCACCAAAGGGACATATCGTGTGACAGCCATTTCGCTGCCTGATACTTATCCTTTTGTCAACAGTAACATCTCGCCCTCATCCATTCTGCAAATGCCGGAAAGCGGATATGCCAATTCACCTTTCTCTACAGGTAATGCTGACATTACTGTCACATCCTCAGCATCACAGTCTGTAAGTATCAGGATGGGATACAGACAAGCAGCTGTCAATGTAACATTACTCAATACACCTGCAAATGTAACAAGTATGGATATTTCTCTGAGCACACCATATCATACGATGTCCATTGACGGCTCTTATGGCAACGCAAAATCCGTGACAGTTCCAAGCGTAAAATCCGGGGATGTATGGGAAACAGGAACATTCTATATTATGCCTACACAACAGTCCCAGACTGTATTGACAATGCATCTCACACTTGATGACGGCTCCTCTGAATCATATTCCTATACATATAATGCCACTCTGAATGCTGGTATTCCTTATTTCTTTACAGGAAACTATGACAGTGGGGAGTCCAATGCCGACATCATAGCGTCTATACAAGGAGGAGAATGGGGAGATCCTATAGTTACAGACTTCAATTTCGGACCAGGCGCGGATAAAGATACAGAGAAGAACAAGACTACATGGTATGTCACATCACTGCCTAAAGCTGGTGATGTCCTTAATGGTCACGTCATCATTGCCTCAAGTGAGACATCATCGAATGAAGCAGAACTTCTGCTGATTTCTTTGGAAGAATGGAGTAATGTATACTCTGTTGAGAACGAAGAAAAAGCCGCCGAGACGACAGGCATTGTCAACAACTATACTGAAGATGGTCTCAGAGAATGGCGTTTCCCGACAGAAGCTGAAGCGAAACTGCTACACGACATGTATTGTGATGATACGGCATTAGCCAATATCAACACCGTAATAGCCAATGCTGGTGGCACAAAACTATCTAAGAAGAAATCAAATGGTGACAATCTACGTTATCTCTGTGAAGACGGGAGAAGCACTTTTTCTTTCCTTATCAACGGAAATATACTCAGTGCAGGAAAGACCGTGACATATAACCTGAGACTGGTCAAGTCCATAACAGCAGTACTTAAACAATAATTCTTGACAATCATACATAAACAATATTATACAGACAAAGGCTATATGGAATGCAACTCCATATAGCCTTTGTTATAATTATACACTATGATACTGAAAATATCAGTCAATCTTTGTAAGCTGATACTTCGTGTCAAATGTCAGTTCCATACGGTTTGAGAGTTTTATCTCATAGCCCTTACGGTCGCGCTCTATCTTCACGATTTTCTCTTTCGGATAATTTGCCTTTACATATCTCTGTATCTGTACAGGGACAACCTTTACCGGTACTGATGAAGCCTTGCAGTCGACTTCTTCCCAATTGCCTTTACTGTCAAAGTCAATCTTGTTGCCATTGGTGAATGTAACTTCATAGTCTTTTGTAAAGACCTTGTTCTCCATCTTTACAAGTGCGACTTTGCTGTTCTGGAAGTGCGACTTCAGGAAAAGCTGCGCTGTCTGCGGCAACTGCTTTACAGTTATAACCTTGTCATTGTCAGCAATGGCGAGAGTTGTACACAAGGTAAGCATGCAAGTAAGAATAAATGCTAACTTTTTCATACGCAGTTTGTTTTTGATGGTTAATGAATATTTTTCCAGAGCATTGTCATTGCAGTCTATATGGACTGCTGCTCCATGCCTGCAAAATTACGAATATTTCCACACAAAAACATCGATAAGAGTACGAATGTTAACAATAATTCAGCACATTCTTGCCTGTTTCACACTTTTTTCGTTACATCTCATTCATCCTTTACGCCATCCCCCCTATATAAAAGACTATTTAGTCCTCCTCGTTAATATCTACAATATTGAGAGGGCGTGATATGGCAGCATTGAACGAGATGATGGTTTCAGAACGTGAGAGACCAAGCGGTTGCAGCTTGTCATGTATTATGCTGAGGAGATGGTGATTATTCTTCGCATAAAGCTTTATGAACATATCCATACCACCAGTCGTATAATGACATTCCACTACTTCTGGAATTTTCTTCAGTTCCTCTACTACATCGTCAAAGCTTTCAGGAGATTTCAGATACAATCCGACATAGGCACAGGTCTCATAACCAATTTTTTCCGGGTCTATGATAAATTGCGAGCCTTTGATAATACCGAGACTTTGTAGTTTCTGTATACGCTGATGTATGGCAGCGCCACTGACATTACATGCACGTGCCACTTCCAGAAACGGTATACGTGCATCATTGCTTATCATACGGATAATTTTCTTATCCAGAGCATCAAGATTGTATTTTGGCATAATTACTTATTTTAATATATTTTGTTCACTTTCAGATATCTCTGTCGCAGAATAGTTTATCTTGAGCGCATTGGCTTCACGAAGAGCATCTTTCACTAATGCTATGACATCAAGAGGAGTATCTCTGTCAGCCTTTATGGAAACAGTGAAATACTGTTGCTCTTCCATAGGCAGAGTCTCGCGTTGCTGCATGACACGGTCGGCAATCTGACTTATGGCGACCACATCCTTATTGAATTGTACCTTGACGTCACCGTTCTTATCCCGACCTATATAAATATATGCAGTAGCATATTTCTTCTGCAGTTTTTGCAGTTTTGTCCCTTGGGGAGACTCAACCTTGACCTTTACATCAGTCTGCCGCATATGTGTCACTATCATGAAGAAGAACAGTACGGTAAAGATAAGGTCGGGCAGGGCAGAGGTGTTCAATGTCGGGACTTTCCTTTCCTTCTTACGGAACATAGCTTTCACTTATTCGTTGTTTGTACTTCCTTTTCAGCTCATCACGGTAAACATGGACAATGATATTCTGCAAATGAAAATATCTGTCGTAACATGCACTACGGCTTGCCTGTATCTCAATGATATGCTTGTCACCCAAACGTGGGATAAATGTCCTCAACTGCTTTCGCAGTTCTATATCCGTACATTCTACAGGTTCCTGCTGTTCCGGGAGGCTGTATGTGTATTTGTTGTCAGCCGTAATCCCTACAGTCAGTACCGTATTGCGGTCGACATCGGTAGCAACCACTTCCTCCTCAACATTTCTCGGTGAGAGTTGCCGACGCAGCCCCTTGTCAGAATCCATTGAGGTCGTGACAAGAAAGAAGATGAGGAGCATGAAGGAGATGTCCGCCGTGGATGTTGTATTCAACTGTGGCAAACGACGTTTCTGCCTTTTGCGTATTCTATTTGATAATCTTATCATTAGCTTTCATGTTTAGGTAGAAGCTATATACAGCAGCACCTGCTGCAAGCGCTATTGCCATACAGCCTGTGAATACAAGCATATTGGACATGCGCAACCAGAAAGGCTCTCCGTATCTTGTAACACCAATATCAATGGGATTCGTACTTGCCAATGCAAATGACAACACAAGCATCACTAATATGCCAGTCCTTACCGTAATACATATCTTGCGGACATTAATGCCGTTAGAGATACTGGAAGTCTTTCCGGCAGTCTTGATAGTATGGTATACAGACCATAATGTCACGCACAGTATCGCGGCAACAGCAATATACATCAGTATTATCAGCAGTTCTATCATATATTGTAAGAATATTGGGTGGCTGTTTCAAGACATTATTTTCTCAGGATCTCAATCAGCTCTATGGCAGCACGCTCCATCTGTGTCGTCAGATGTTCTATACGGGAAAGGATATAATTGTAGAATATCTGTAGTACTACGGCTGAGATGATACCGAAGATTGTAGTGATAAGAGCCACTTTCATACCTCCGGCAACGATAGTCGGGGATATATCACCAGCCATCTCTATGTCATCAAACGACATCACCATGCCTATCACTGTGCCGAGGAAGCCTAAAGAAGGTGCGATGGCTATGAACAATGTTATCCAAGTACATCCTTTCTCAAGTTTGGCAACCTCCACATCAGCATAAGACGCCATAGTGCGCTCAATATCTTCAGATGTATCTTCAGAGTGCAGCAGACCTTGCAGGCAGATACTTGCCACTGGTCCGCGGGTATTGCGGCAATGCTCCATAGCAGCACCTTTATTTCCCTCCTTGTAGAGTTTCTCTAACCTTGAAAGGAATTTCTTTGTATTTATGTCTGCGAGTGCAAGATATATGATGCGTTCGATACATAATGTAAGTCCTATGATGAGAGTTATTGCCACAAAGGACATAAACAGAGGATTGCCCTCTATGAACTTAGCTTTCAAGGCTTCATGCATGGACTCATCTGTCAGGATGGATATAAAAAGTGTTCTCATATTGTATGTTATCAATTTTGTTGATACTGTTATTCTCTATGGTTTCTTCGTTTTTGCTTTCAGTTTCTTCATACGCTTGACAGCTTCCAGACATTCGGGATACAGATGGAGTGCTTTCTCATAGTTAGAGATGGCAGCGGCAGGAAGATTCTCTGCCTCGCATTCCTTACCCATAACGACGTATTCTACTGCAAGTTTCCTGAGAAATTCATTCTGCTTTTCTGCATTTTTCTTCTGCTCCTCAATCTCGTTATGAAGCCGGCTGATTTCCTGTTTCAGAAGAGTAATCGTCGACAGCTTTCTTCTTATAAGGCGACGCGAGGCTGGTTTTTCTATATCATAGCGCTTGTGTATGGCTACAAAGAAATGGTCCAGAGCTTCTTGATAATCACCGTTGTCAAAATGAGCAATGGCTTCTGCATATTCCGTATCTGCCCGTGACTGTTTCAGTGCCGTATCTATTGCCTTCTGGTCATTATACTGCCTTGCAAACTGCTTAACCTCTTCACGCACGAAGATATCACGTTGATGGAGAGGCTCTTTCAGCGTGATGCCCTCAAGGGAGCGGCAACGTGACAAGGCTACATACGTCTGGCCGCCAGCAAAGGCTCCGCCAGTCAGGTCGATATTGACATTATTGAAAGTCAATCCCTGTGACTTGTGGACAGTAATTGCCCATGCAAGGCGGATAGGGTATTGGGTGAAAGTGCCGAGTTCCTCCTCTTCCACCTTCTTCTCCTTCTCGTTGAAGGTGTAACGTACATTTGACCATTGCGCAGGCTCCACATCAAAGTCATCGCCAGCTTCCGTATGGACATAAATCTTTCCTTCTCCTTCGTCCATCCCCGTTATGATACCGAGCGTACCGTTTACCCATCGTTTGTTCTGGTCGTTCTTTATGAATATGATTTGTGCCCCGGGTTTGAGTTCAAGTTCCATGAGGGTGGGCAACATGGATTCTGGAAAATCTCCCGTTATCTTCCCTATATATACAGAGACGTCTCCTTCCAGTTCATTTAGCTTCCGCTGGTTTATATAGTCTACAGTGTCACGTCGTGTAGAAAGGGTTATCGCGATGGAATCATCTCCGTTCTGCTGCACAGGCTGTGTTGTGACCCTACCGTTGATGGCGTTGATATCCGATGCCAGTACCTTGGACTCCCTTATCCTGTCAAGGATATGTATGAAGTCCTTGTCTGTCTGCCTATAGACCTTCTTCAGTTCAATGCTTATCAGCTGCATCTGTCGCCATACATGTGCCGCAAAGAAGTATCCTGAGGTATAGAACGGCTGGAGAAGTTTGCGGTCATCGTCTTTTAATACCGGTTCCAGCTGATAAATGTCACCGACGAGCAATAGCTGTTTCCCTCCGAAAGGCTGACGCATATTCTGAGAGTATACCCTTAGCACACGGTCTATGAAGTCTATGATATCCGCACGCACCATTGATATCTCATCTATGATGATGAGTTCAAGTTCCCGTATGAGTTTTATCTTCTCCGAACTGTACTTGAGTGTGCCGCGGATATTCCTCGCATTATACTGCACATCGTTAGGCAACAACGGATGGAACGGTATCTTGAAGAACGAGTGGAGCGTCTGCCCTCCCACATTGATGGCAGCGATACCTGTCGGGGCAAGGATTATATGTTTCTTCTTTGTTGTTTGATCTATATGCCTGAGAAACGTAGACTTGCCGGTGCCAGCCTTTCCTGTAAAGAAAAGGGAATTCCGGGTGCGTTCGATGATATTGAGCGCATCCATGAATTGCTTATTCGAGAAATCCAATCCTTCCGACATATTGCTTGTCATGCTCATTTCTTCCATGCTGTATGCCATGATACAGATTTTCTGTATACAGTATTCAGGAAACCGTCTGATTCATATCACATTATGAAAGGTGACCTTCTGGCATCTAAAAGGTTACGCTTTGCCTCGTGAAAGGTGACCTTTCGTCATACAAAAGGTCACCTTTTATGATAAATTTCAATATCCGATATGCAAATTCGTCTGCATTGTCACATGAGAGTATGTTGTTCCCTGCATTCCTATTCAGGTAAGATAGTCATTACCACCACACTACAACAGTGGACAAGTCTTCACCTGCAAAGTGGATATAACATTAAAGATCCTCCAGTATTATCTGCTGCTCATGCTGACGCGTAGGCTCTGTAGACTCCTGTGTCTGAGGTGTGACAGGATTTCCGTTGTCGTCAATCTCTATCATGTAATCTTCAAAATCAAGGCTGTCAACATCAAAAGTATCTTTTTTATGTTCATAGTAGCTGTCACATATATACATGCTTCGCTCTATATCAGGGTCTGCCGGTATGTCAAACTTTGCATGGTACTGCTTGAAGTTCGGGTCCTTGAGCACGGATTGCAGGAAATATCCGCAAATAGGCAGTGCCGTACGCGAGCCTTGACCTAAAGCTCCTGTGCGGAAATGTATGCATCGGTATTCACCTCCTACCCATGCTCCTACGACCAGCTTTGGTGAGACTCCGAGGAACCAGGCATCAGAGTGATTGTTGGATGTACCGGTCTTGCCGCCGAACTCGGTGTCACGAAACTCTCCGACGTATCCCCAAAGTGACTGGCTTGTGCCGCCAGGTTCGCGCATACCTCCTTGCAGGAGTTGTTGCATGAGGAATGCAGACTTATATGGTATCACCTGTGTCTCTTCTGTCGGTCCTACATAAATTTCGTTGCCATCATGGTCAAGGATGCGTGTCACGAGTACTGGCTCATGCTGCATGCCGTTGTTTGCCACTGTACAATAAGAATCAGCAAGTTCAAGAAGATTGACATCGCTTGAACCAAGTGGGAGAGAAGGGGTCTCGTCAAGAGGAGACTTGATACCCATGTCGTGGGCTGTACGTATGATATTTTTTATGCCCATCTCCTGTCCGAGACGGACTGCCACGGAGTTGATACTTCTTGCAAAAGCAGACTTCAATGCCATGGAGTCATTTGTGAAATAACCATTAGCATTTGTAGGAGCCCAAGTGACCTCTTTCTTCTTCCGCTCATCATAAACCTGCATCGAGAAATATTCATCACGGCGCTTGTCACATGGTGTAAGTCCTTGATTCATGGCCTCGGTATACACGAATAGCTTGAATGTCGAACCTGGTTGACGCATAGCAGTCACCTTGTCATACTTCCAATGGTCAAAGTCTATATCGCCGACCCAAGCCTTAACATGTCCCGTATTCGGTTCCATCGCTATGAATGCACAGTGCATATAGCTGACCATATAGCGGATGGAATCCATGGTAGACATGGTTTTCTCTACTTCACCTTTCTCATAATCAAATACTTTCACCTTATGAGGTTCATTGAGATAATGATATATGGAGTCGGTATTATCACCATATTTTGCTACCAAAGCCTTATAGCAAGGCTGTTTCTGCGCTATTCCTTCAATGAATCCTTCTATCTCCCGATGTGATTCATCCTGCCATGGCTTCTCTCCCGGCATGAAATTGTCCTGTGTGCGACGCAGTCCCCAGTGGTTATTGAAGTTCTGCTGCACCTGCTTCATCTGCTTCATGGCAGCCTGCTCAGCATACTTCTGCATACGGGTGTCGAGAGTTGTGTATATCTTCAAGCCATCGCTGTAGAGATCATAACCCTCTTCTTTACACCAGTCCTTCAGATAGTCAGCAACAGCATTTCGGAAATACTGTGCTGTACCGTCATAGTTGCTCTCTACACTATAGTTCAGTTCAATGTCTTTTGTCTTAAGAGTATCACACTCTTTACGCGAAAGGTCATTATGGGCAACCATGTTTTCCAATACTTGGTTGCGTCTGTGCTTTGATTTTTCTGGATTGACAAGTGGGTTGTAGTATGTCGTTGCCTTCAGCATGCCTACAAGTACAGCTGCCTCCTCTGTCTTCAGTTTATCAGGAGTGGTGTTGAAATATGTCTTCGAGGCTGTCTTTATGCCAAAAGAATTACTGCCGAAGTCTACAGTATTGGCATACATTGTGATAATCTCTTCCTTAGAGTAACATAACTCGAGCTTCACGGCAAGTATCCATTCCTTTGACTTCATGATGAGCATCTTTACTCCTGGGATATAGCCAAGAAGACCTGTCGAGTAGTTTGTACGCATGCGGAAAAGGTTTTTAGCAAGCTGCTGCGTGATGGTAGATGCTCCACGGCCTCCACGGCCTGTCGCAGCATCCTTTGCTGCACCGAAAAGTCCGATAGGGTCTATACCTGCATGCTTATAGAAACGCTCGTCTTCTGTGTCTATAAGGGCACGCCAAAAATGCGGATTGACATCTTTATATTCAACAGGAGTTCTGTTCTCGTTGAAGTATTTGCCAATCTGCACACCATCAGCAGAATAAATGACAGAGGCTTCACTTGTCTTCGGATTCAGGATGTCAAAAAAGCCTGGAGACTTTCCAAAAAGCCAAAACAGATTAAGGTCTACAGCTGTAAGATAAACCACCAGTAGAACAAATGTAGAAACAATGCCGACTGCTGTCTTTGTATACCATGACTTGCCTTTGTAAAGCCTCTTGTACCAAGCCCAGAATTGTTTGACCCATTTTGTGACTTTTCCGATACAGCTTTTTATTCTATTCATAATGTATATGCATTTCACGTTAGAGTGCAAAGTTACTCATTTTTATTTTCATTGGAGAGATATATCTATATAATTTATGATTTCTTTATATTCCTTTGGGTTAAACCATTTTATATCCTTGTCTCTCTTGAACCATGTCTCCTGCTTCTTCATGTAATGCCGTGAGTTTGACTGTATCTGCCGTACGGCTTCTTCCTTGGTTATCTTCCTGTCGAAATAGGAAAACATCTCCTTATACCCTACGGTATTCAATGAATTGAGAGTTCTTTTATGATAGACACTACGTGCTTCTTCCTCAAGACCATCCTTCATCATCTGTAATACACGTTGGTTTATGCGCTCAAAGAGTTCTGCACGCGGTCGCGTAAGCCCAATCTTCAACACTTGGAATGGTCGTGCTGGCTTTTCCTTGCCAACGAAAGAAGAGTAGGGACGTCCTGTCTGATAACAGACTTCAAGAGCATGAAGGATGCGACGCGGATTGTTCTTGTCAACTGTTTCCCAATGTTTTGGGTCGAGCATTTGAAGCTCTACTATAAGTGGGCCAAGCCCTTCATTGGCAAGTCTTGCTTTCAAGCTATTACGTATATCATCATCTATATCCGGCATATCATCTATGCCGTTGCAGACAGCATCAAGATACATCATTGAGCCTCCTGAGAGGATAAATGTCTTGTTGTTTTCTTGTTTTGCAAGAAACTGCAAGACATCCTGTTCGTACCTCGATGCAGAATAATAATCATCTATAGACAATGTTCCAGCAAAATAATGCCGCACCAACTGCTGTTGTCCAGCAGTTGGTGCGGCAGTGCCTATAGG
>JAIDEM010000248.1 GCA_029054825.1 Prevotella sp.
ATGCGTTTCACGCATGTCGGACGCACCACGGTACGTCCCTACATTTGTGGTGAGGTTATCCGTTTGGGTATTGTATGCGGTTATGTGGTTATACGGTTGTTTGTTTCCTTCTGTCAGGGTGTTGCTTACAGTGTAGGGACGTACCGTGGTGCGTCCGCAACGGCGTGAAACGCCGGCCATACTTTGGTTGCATCGCCTTGTGTTTTCTTTTTCCACAAATCCCTTCTAACGGTTAAACCGTCAATATGCGTTTCACGCATGTCGGACGCACCACGGTACGTCCCTACATTTGTGGTGAGGTTCTCCGTTTGGGTATTGTATGCGGTTATACGGTTGTCGATTACAAGTTGCTGGTAATGGATTACCATATGTCGCATGAATGTGCCATCTTCTGTTTGTCAAAACCGTACAGACATACGCCTGCAAAGTTACGTTTTTTATTCAAGAACGGCAAGCTGTAGGGGAAAATTGTTTAGCAGAAAAGCGGTCAATAGGCAGAAAACGAGTCGTGTCCTGCGCTTTTCGTGCTCGTCTGACATCATTGGCGATGTTTGTTTCTGCGCTTCCCGCGCGCCTGAAATCATTGCACGGGTTTTCATATGCGCTGTTTATCATAATTTCTGCATTAAGGTAAGAAAATGCGGATTCAGCCCATAAATGATGCTGTCTTCTCTCAAAAATGTGGTGGAAAACGGCTTTTGCCTGTGCGAAACGTGACGGTTGACCGCTTTTCTCGTCACCTTTTGCATGGTAAAGGGTAACCTTTCACAGCGTAAAAGGTAACCTTTCATAGCCCGTAAAATGTCCGCTTAAAAAGTTATCCGGTGCAACTGGTTGGTAATTAGTTGTTTTGTGAAAAACGAAAAAATCACGTATTTACGGACTTTCATTCACGAATCCAATTTTAGACGATTCCTGGAGACCAAAAAGGCGGTGAGTTTTCTTTTGGAGATGCTTCTTATGAGATGCGGTGGGTTGCGGTTATGTGGTTGCTTGTTTTCTTCTGTCAGGGTGTCGCTTACAGTGTAGGGACGTACCGTGGTGCGTCCGCAACGGTGTGAAACGCCGGCCATACTGCGGTTACATCGCCTTGTGTTTTCTTTTTCGACAAATCCCCTCTAACGATTAAACCATCAATATGCGTTTCACGCATGTCGGACGTACCACGGTACGTCCCTACATTTGTGGTGAGGTTATCCGTTTGGGTATTGTATGCGGTTGTGTTGTATATGGTTAGGCTATGGGTTTTTAAAATCAAGAAGCATCTGCTGAATCTGCCTGCTGTAAAGACATGTGTCAAGTATTGTGTACATATATATCATGGTAAAATGGTCTGCCAAATAGTGGGAAAATACGGAAAAATTGCCGAAAATGGGTGTAAAATAGGTCGTTTGGGGTTAAATAGTGTGAATAATTGTTGCCTATTGTGTTTTTTGTTTGTAAATTTGCAGATAGTTACGCCCTTGTCTTTCCAACGGAAATGGAGACTGTATCTGTGCCATGCATACACCTCTACAGGCTACAGCCATACGTCTGGAAAAGCTGGCGGTAATCCGATATACTGAAAACACTGAAAAACGAAAACTATAGAATACGATATGGAACATGTAAAGTGCTTGATAGTCGGTTCAGGACCGGCAGGATATACAGCGGCAATATATGCAGGACGCGCAGCTCTCGACCCCGTGGAATACTGCGGAATGCAGACCGGCGGCCAGTTGACACAGACTACGGAAGTGGAGAATTTCCCTGGTTATCCGGAGGGGGTTGACGGAAACCAGATGATGATGGACCTCCGTGCCCAGGCAGAACGCTTCGGTGCGGACATCCGCGATGGAGAGATTGTCGAGGCAGACCTGTCGCGCCGTCCTTTCGTCCTTACCGTGGACAACGGAGACAAGATAGAGGCGGAGACACTGATAATAGCCACAGGAGCCTCTGCAAAGTATCTCGGCCTTGCCGATGAGAAGAAGTATGCAGGGCAGGGTGTCAGCGCCTGCGCCACCTGTGACGGCTTTTTCTACCGCAAGAAGACCGTCGCTGTCGTGGGAGGCGGTGACACTGCCTGTGAGGAGGCGATGTACCTTGCCGGTCTTGCCTCCAAGGTCTACCTCCTTGTGAGGAAGCCTTTTCTCCGCGCTTCTGATGTGATGAAGAAGCGTGTCATGGAGAATGAGAAGATAGAAGTGCTCTTTGAGCATAACGCTGAAGGACTTTTCGGCGACAACGGTGTGGAGGGCGTCCATGTCGTGAAGCGCAAGGGTGAGCCCGACGAGGAGCATTACGACATAGCGATAGACGGATTTTTCCTCGCCATAGGCCATAAGCCAAACTCTGATGTCTTCAGCAAATATGTGGAGACTGACGAGACTGGATTCATAAAGACCGAGGGCGACACGCCACGCACGAATGTCCCGGGAGTCTTCGCTGCCGGCGACGTGGCAGACCCGCTGTACCGTCAGGCTGTCTGTGCGGCAGCCTCGGGGTGTAAGGCCGCCATAGAGGCAGACCGTTTCCTGAAGGAAAACGGATGATAGAGGGGCGGTCTTTGCGATTGTACGGTTAGACGGTTATGCGGACAATGATATCTGTTCCGGCTATTCCGGCTATCACAGCCAAACCACCAAACACCTACATCACCAAACAACAAATTCACTTTTTATACTAATCAATTAAAACTTAAAAACAACACTTATGAAGAAATCAATGCGATTTGCTTTGATGTTGCTCCTGTTTCTTGCAGGTACAGTGACATCATGGGCAGACTTCAAGGATTTCAGCGTGCAGGTGAACAATCAGGATGGCACGCTGTTGACCTCTGAAGAGATTGCTACGCAAGGCACAGCCTTCGAGTTCGGCGTTGCAGTGGGGGGGGACGGTACAGTAAGCCGTGTCGCTGCTGATGACGCAAGCTCTGTGGCAACTGTCAGTGGCAAGTATCACAGTGACCATGGGGCTACAGGACTGAAAGTCGTAGTGCCTGTTGATGGTACTGTGAAGATCACTGTCGGACAGTGTACTTACAGCGCCAATGCTATCAAGGTTACTAACAGTGCCGGTACAGAAGTCGTGACAAAGACTCCTGCTGCTGCATGCTGGAAGAATGACCACGCCAACATTACTGAACTGTACTACACAGGCGAGGCAACAACCCTTACCATCACAGGCATGGGTTACTGCCCTTATGTAGCAGTGGAGAAGATCGAGGCAGTCATCAACAAGTACAACATCGCTTACTCTCTCGGTACAGAGGCTGATGTGACAGGCAATGTTCCTGCCACAGTGACATGGACTGAGGGCGACACTTATGCTATCCCTGCCAACTACACTCTCTATAAGGAGGGCTACACACTGACAGGCTGGAACGACGGCGTAAGCACTGTTGCTGTCGGCGCAGAGTATACTCCTGCCGCTGATGTGACAATGACTCCAGTCTTCACACAGAACACTGTCTCTCTTGCAGACCGTACAGAGCCTGTGACATTGAAGTGGAATTTCCGCCGTGACCAGGGTGCACCGACAGTGGGATGGGAAGGAAAGCCTGCCCAGCCATGGGTGACACAGACGACAGTCAACGGTGTGACTATAGATGTGAAGATGGATGTAACGACCAGCCCTGGAAAATTCAACAACGGCTCGAATACGGACTGGGCACAGTGTAATAATGGCACGACATTCACTATCCCTAATGCAAAGGGTGCTGTCGTATCCATGGAGGCATACAATGAAATCACTACGACTACTATTGACGGACAGAGCGACTACACACAGGGCAAGACCATTACTTATAATGTGATGAACACTGCCGAGACTGTAGATGTAGTAATCGGCGACGGCTCATACTACCGCTATGTACAGACCGTCCTTCCTGTAGTAGAGCAGGGTGGTGGTACATTGAAAGAGAAACTCATCTATACTACAGACTTTACTGACTGGTCAAGCGTTTCTGCTTCTAAAACAGAAACAGAGGTGACAAAGC
>JAIDEM010000249.1 GCA_029054825.1 Prevotella sp.
GATTTTACGGTACTTCCCTTTTGTCGTTCGATATAAATGTAGTACCTGTGCGCCTGGGTTAAGTGTTTGTACATGGTAATGCAAAATTACTTGATCTTCGGGAGACGGCGGTATCCCTTTCCTGTTTTTTGCATTGTCGGATGATTTTCCTTCCCTGCATCAGTCTGACAACCTCGTCGCTACACTCCGAGAACGTCAGACTGATGCAGGGATGACTATATCTTTGAATCAAGATGTTGCACTTCTATCTTGAATGTTCACAATGTCGTAAAAGGTCACCTTAAAATATCAAGAACATAGGTGCAAGAATAGTGGCATATAGAGAGACATGAACATTCTTTGTTATCAAGCTGTGTAAGATATAGTTGTAGACTGTTCTCTTTTATGAAAAAAAGGAATGATATGACGTATAGAATCATATCATTCCCTTTGATGAATTACATTATCTCTGCTTTCCTGCAATATTACAGGAAAATGCGATATGTGTTATCTGCGTTTACCATGCAAACATAGGATAGTCTGCCATGACATCGTTGACACGCTTGCGGACAGATGCTATGACCTCCGGATTCTCAGGGTCATTGAGCACGGTCTCGATAAGTTCTGCGACAAGAATCATCATATCCTCCTTTGCACCACGTGTTGTCATGGCAGGTGTGCCGAGGCGGATGCCTGATGTCTGGAATGCAGAGCGAGTATCAAATGGAACCATATTCTTGTTTACAGTAATGTCCGCTGCCACGAGAGCGTTCTCTGCCACTTTACCTGTCAGTTCAGGATATTTTGAGCGGAAGTCGACGAGCATGGAGTGGTTATCTGTTCCTCCGGAAATGATGGTGAAACCGCGCTTCATGAGTTCGTCTGCCAAAACCTGCGCGTTCTTCTGCACCTGCTTTGCCCACTCCTTGAACTCTGGCTGGAGAGCTTCTCCGAATGCCACGGCCTTTGCTGCTATGACATGCTCCAGCGGACCACCCTGCTGTCCTGGGAACACAGCTGAGTTGAGGAGCTGTGACATCTTCTTCACTACGCCCTTCGGTGTGGTGTATCCCCAAGGATTGTCGAAGTCCTTGCCCATGAGGATGATGCCGCCGCGAGGGCCGCGCAGAGTCTTGTGTGTCGTGGATGTCACGATGTGTGCGTACTTCACAGGATTGTCAAGCAGTCCGGCAGCAATGAGTCCGGCAGGATGTGCCATGTCAATCATGAGGAGTGCACCGACCTTGTCGGCAATTTCGCGCATACGCTTGTAGTCCCACTCGCGTGAATAGGCGGAGCCTCCGCCGATGATGAGCTTCGGCTTGTTCTCGACGGCAAGTTTCTCCATGTTGTCGTAATCCACTCGTCCGGTCTCCTTATTGAGCTTATAGCCTATAGGGCGATAGAGGATGCCAGAGGTGTTTACGAGCGAGCCGTGGGATAGATGGCCACCATGGTCAAGGTCCATACCCATGAAACAGTCTCCAGGCTTCAGCACGGCGAGGAATACCGCGGCATTAGCTTGTGCACCTGAGTGAGGCTGTACATTGGCATATTCAGCTCCGAAGAGCTCACATACGCGGTCAATGGCAAGCTGCTCTACCTTGTCAACAACCTGACAGCCACCGTAGTAGCGCTTGCCGGGGTAGCCCTCAGCATACTTGTTGGTAAGGCAAGAGCCCATGGCCTGCATTACCTGGTCACTTACAAAGTTCTCACTTGCGATGAGCTCCATACCCTTGTGCTGGCGCTGGTGCTCCTGTTCGATTAAATCGAAGATTGCTTGGTCTTTTACCATTGTCGTCTTTTTACCTATGTTTGGGTTAATTGTTTTCATGCTTGCCATTTGTTGAAGTATTTGCTTCCATGGAGTAGGGGATGGGGGATGCCTATTATTTGCAGAGCTCCACCTTGTCGATATCCTGCACCTTGTCGCAATAGCGGCAACGCAGCTCTGGATGTGGGGAGAGTTTGTCTACCACAGTGAAGTATGTCGACATCGGCTCGTTATTGGTTATGCATTTAGGGTTGTTGCATTTCACGATGCCAACGAGTCTGTCAGGCAGCGTGACGGTCTTCTTCTCGACAACCTCGTAGTCCTGTATTATATTCAGCACGACACGGTGTGCCACGACGGAGAGCTGTGAAATCTCTGCATCGCTGAAATACTTGTCTTCAACCTTTATGATGCCTTTCTTGCCGAGTTTTTTGGATATATAGTTTGAGCCGATAGTCACTGGAGTGTCCAGCTCGTGCACCTTCAGTAGATTGGCTACCTCGTATGTCTTCTCGGAAGGGATATGGTCTATGACGGTGCCGTTCTCGATAGCCGCCACAATGCGTTCTTTCTTGGACATGGTTGTATGGTGGTTTGGTCGTTTAGTTGAGTGCGGTTGCACGGTTATGCGGTCATTCGGTTTTTCGGTCACAGGAGGAGGAATCTCCGTATAACCGCAAGACCGCATACTTATATTATAGTCTTGTCATTACGGACATCCTCAAGCGTTATGCCCAGAGTATGGCAGAATATTGCCTCTCGCGCAAAGAGACCGTTGCCAGCCTGTTGTATGTAGTATGCATGTGGGTCGTCATCGACATCATAAGCAATCTCGTTGACGCGTGGCAGAGGATGGAGGATGCGCATATTGTCTTTGGCCTTGCACAGCATGTCGCGCTTCAGGATATAGACATTCTTGACACGCTCGTACTCCATGAGGTCTGAGAAACGTTCTTTCTGCACGCGGGTCATATAGAGAATGTCGGCATCTTTTATGACATCCTCGTTGAAGTCCGTGTGCTCAACGAACTTGATGTCATGGTCTTTGCAGTAAGCCTTGTACTCATCCGGCATGGCAAGCTCTTTCGGAGCGACAAAATGAAATGTGGGATTGAAATGTCTCATTGCGGTAATGAGGCTATGGACTGTGCGTCCATATTTCAGGTCACCTACAAGATAGATGTTAAGGTTGTCGAGCGTTCCCTGTGTCTTGTATATGGAATAAAGGTCCAAGAGACATTGCGACGGGTGCATGTGTGCGCCATCGCCGGCATTGACGATTGGTACCGGCGCTATCTCCGAGGCATATTGTGCCGCGCCCTCTATGTGATGTCGCATGACGATGACATCGGCATAGTTGGAGACCATAAGGATGGTGTCTTTTAGGGTCTCGCCTTTTGTCGCACTGGTGACCTTTGCGTCAGAAAACCCGATGACGCGTGCACCAAGACGGTTAGCGGCTGTTTCAAAACTCAATCGTGTGCGTGTAGAAGGCTCGAAGAAAAGAGTTGCGACAACCCGGCCTTTAAGAATTTCACGATTAGGATGGAGTTCAAACTCCTTTGCCATTTCCAGAAGATACATGATCTCCTCTTTTGACAAGTCGGCAATAGTGACAAAATCTTGTTTTTCCATTCTTGAAAAATGTGCCTTTTTGACGATTTGATGCAAAGTTACGCATTTTTTCCCGAAATTTCTCTCAAATGTCAAAATATTATTGTATTTTTGCAAAAATATTTATCTCTGATAATTATTATGAGACGTACATTCATATATACCCTATGGGTTATGCTCGTGCTGGGTATTGTCTTGTTTCTGTCGCTTGGCGCAGCCATCTGGCATGGCTGGATAGGCTACATGCCTCCTGTGGAGGATCTGCAGAATCCAATCGACAAGTATGCAACACAGATATATTCTTCAGACGGCAAAGTCATAGGCACATGGAATCACAACAAGGATAACCGCATCCGTGTGCCTTATGACAGCATATCTCCACATGTCGTCAAGGCCTTGATTGCTACTGAGGATATCCGTTTTCATGAGCATTCAGGCATTGACTTTTGGGCTATAGGGCGTGCTATCGTTAAGCGCGGACTGCTCGGGCAGACAAGTGCCGGCGGCGGCTCTACTATTACCCAGCAGTTGGCAAAGCAGCTATACAGTGACCATGCTGAGTCCAAGTTTGAACGCATCATGCAGAAGCCCATCGAATGGGTCATTGCATTGAAGCTGGAACGGTACTATACAAAGGAAGAGATCATTGCCATGTATCTCAACTATTTTGATTTCCTGCATAATGCAGTGGGAATCAAGATGGCTGCCAATACTTATTTCAGCAAGGAACCAAAGGATCTCAGTGTCAGTGAGGCGGCAACACTTGTCGGGCTGTGCAAGAATCCTTCATATTTCAATCCCGTACGTTACAGAGAGCGTTCTGAAGACCGTCGCAATGTTGTCCTTGGACAGATGCTCAAGGCGAAGTACATCTCGCAGTCTGAATATGATACATTTGTATCGGAACCTTTGCAACTGCATTTCAAGACCATAGACCATAAGGATGGCAGTGCGACATATTTCCGTGAATTCCTGCGCAAATACATGACAGCGACAAAACCTTACCGTGATGAATATCCGTCATGGGCAGGCACGCAATATTACATAGACTCAATAGCTTGGGAGAACGACCCGCTGTATGGATGGTGTAATAAAAACAAGAAGAAAGACGGGACACCTTATAATATATATACTGACGGACTCAAGATCCGCACAAGTATAAACTCGCGCATGCAGAAATATGCAGAAGAATCCGTATATTATCATGTCGCGAAATATCTTCAGCCGAAATTCAACAAGGGAAAGGCGACAAAACCTAATTTCCCGTACACAGACGATCTGACCAGCAAGCAGATTGCAGATATATTTGCACGTGCCATGCGCCAGAGCGAGAGGTGGCGTACAATGCATGAGGCAGGATACAGTGATGAGGAGATAAAGCTGTCGTTCCGCCAGAAGACGGAAATGAATATCTTCACATATCATGGTGACATCGACACGGTGATGACTCCGATGGACTCCATACGTTACTACAAGTCGTTCCTGCGTGCGGGATTCATGAGCATAGACCCGCATACAGGTGCTGTTAAGGCGTATGTCGGAGGCCTTGACTACTCTCATTTCCAGTATGATATGGTGATGTTGGGACGGCGCCAGGTGGGCTCTACAATCAAGCCGTTCCTTTATTCCCTTGCAATGGAGAACGGGTACACTCCGTGCGATATGGCTCCTAATGTGCAACAGACGTATATGGTAGCTGGCAGACCTTGGACGCCGCGCAACGGTTCACGTGCGCGATACGGTTCAATGGTGACGCTGAAATGGGGACTGCAACAGTCCAACAACTGGATATCCGCTTACCTCATGTCGAGGCTTAATCCGCAGCAGTTCGTGGCATTGTTGCAGAAATATGGAATAGACAGCCCAGACATCCATCCTTCGATGTCCCTCTGCCTCGGACCTTGTGAAGTCAGTGTAGGCGAGATGGTAAGTGCCTATACAGCCTTTGCCAACAATGGTATACGCTGCGCTCCAATGTTCGTTACACGAATAGAGGATAATATGGGTAATGTACTGGCTGAGTTCCAGCCACGCATGATAGAGGTTCTGTCCCAGGAAGGGTGTAACAAGATGATAGATATGCTTCGTGCTGTAGCCGACGGCGGTACAGCCTCACGCCTGCGTTACATGTTTGACCTTCAGGGAGACATTGGGGCTAAGACAGGAACGACAAACAGGAATTCCGATGCATGGTTTATGGGCATAACGCCTGATCTTGTAAGCGGATGCTGGGTAGGTGGTGAAGACCGTGATATCCATTTCAATTCTATGACTCTTGGACAGGGTGCGGCAATGGCTTTACCTATCTGGGGCTATTACATGAAGAAGGTTTATCGCGACAAGACTCTCGGCTACGACCCGAAGGCGGTATTTGATATACCAAGGGACTATGACTCCTGCTACAAAGACAGCATAGATAGTGGAGTCTTCATAGAGGATATCTTCGAATGACATATACGAAAAACAACTATAAATAGAATAGAATTATGGCAACAGTGAAACCATTCAAGGGCATCCGCCCACCGAGAGAGCTTGTTGAGCAAGTTGAGTCCCGCCCTTATGATGTGCTTGACTCGGAAGAGGCACGTGCAGAAGCCGGTGACAACGAGAAGTCTTTATATCATATCATCAAGCCGGAAATAAACTTTGAGCCTGGAACAAGCGAGTATGACCCGAAGGTCTACGAAGAGGCTGCCCGTCAGTTCCAGATGTTTCAGGATAAGGGATGGCTTGTACAGGACAGCAAAGAGCAGTATTATATATACGCTCAGACTTCTTGTCTTCCTGCCAATGGCGGTAAGGAGAAGACACAGTATGGTCTTGTTGTCGGAGCATATTCCGGTGATTATGAGAGCGGTGTAATCAAGAAGCATGAGCTCACACGTCGCGACAAGGAAGAGGACCGCATGAAACATGTGCGTGTGAACAACGCAAATATCGAGCCTGTATTCTTCGCATATCCTGACAATGAGGTTCTTGACTCACTAATTATGAAGTATGCGAAGACCGAACCGGAATATGATTTCATTGCACCGATTGACGGTTTCGGACATAAGCTATGGATAGTATCCGACGACAATGATATAAAGACCATTACGGAAGAGTTTGCAAAGATGCCGGCCTTATATATTGCCGACGGACATCACCGTTCTGCAGCCGCGGCACTTGTCGGTACAGAGAAAGCAAAGAACAATCCGGATCACAAGGGAGATGAAGAGTATAATTATTTTATGGCCGTGGCTTTCCAGGCTTCCCAGCTCACAGTTTTGGACTATAACCGTGTGGTAAAGGACCTTAACGGCAACACAAGCGAGCAGTTCCTTGAAAAGCTGTCGCACAATTTCATCGTGGAGAATAAGGGAACAGAGGAGTACCGTCCGCAGAAGCCTCATGAGTTCGCTCTATATCTTGATGGAGAGTGGTATGCCCTGAATGCCAAACCTGGCACATTTGATGAAAACGACCCTATCGGTGTACTGGATGTGGACATATCATCACGCCTCATCCTGCAGGATATCCTTGAGATGGGCGACCTTCGCTCGTCACAGCGTATAGATTTTGTTGGGGGACTTCGTGGGCTCGGCGAACTGAAACGTCGTGTAGACAGCGGAGAAATGCGTGCCGCCCTCGCATTATATCCGGTCTCCATGAAGC
>JAIDEM010000025.1 GCA_029054825.1 Prevotella sp.
CTCTCGGATGGACCGTGTGACTACCGCACGCTGCCAAATACGTATAACCACCGAAAACACAAAGGACAACATAACAGAAAACGATAAAAAGCAAGAATGAAAATCGAAGATGACATAAAAAATGCCGTAGAGGTGCTCCGCAAAGGCGGCATCATCCTCTACCCTACCGACACCGTATGGGGCATAGGCTGCGACGCCACCAACGCCGAAGCAGTAAGACGCGTCTACGAGATAAAGCACCGCGACGACTCCAAGGCTCTCATCTGCCTTGTCGACTCCAGCAACCGCATACAGAGATATGTACGCAATGTGCCTGAGGTGGCATGGGACATATTCGACCTCGCCACAAAACCGACAACGGTAATCCTCGACGGAGCCACGGGGCTCGCACCCAATCTGATAGCCGAGGACGGCAGCATAGCGTTGCGTGTGACGCATGAGGACTTCTCCAAGCAGCTGTGCTACCGCTTTCAGAAAGCACTGGTGAGCACCAGCGCGAACATCAGCGGCGAACCGACGGCGCAGAATTTCCGCGACATCTCAGAGGAAATCGTCAACGCCGTGGACTATGTATGTTGGACACGCCGTCAGGAACACAAGCCGCACACACCGTCGAGCATCATCAAGCTGACACGTGAAGGCAACGTGACAGTAATAAGAAAATAACCTCATAACAACCTATCATACAAGGATTTAACGCAAGCAACACGTTTACTTCTCACAACTCTCAAAGCAAACCGTGAGAGACAGCATAACAAAGGGTGACCTTTCACAGCACGAAAGGTCACCCTTTATCGTGTCAAGCGTCACCTCTCACCGATAGGAAGGTGACCGTTTGGCTTTGCGGTTTTACGGTTAGGTGATTGTAGGTTTTAGGTTATGGGGTTAGGTTATACGGTCAGGCGACCATTATCTTCTTCATTTATCCTATTCCGGATATCTCCACCTCACAACCCACAACCTAAAACCCATAACCTAAAACCTACAACCACCTAACCGTATCAAAGTGACCCATCTCAATCATACAGCCACACGGACAAAATTTTTCATACCACTCCTTGCAGATTCAAGTATTTTTCCGGAAATTTGCACATGCACACGGAGAGACC
>JAIDEM010000250.1 GCA_029054825.1 Prevotella sp.
CTTGCTTTTTATCGTTTTCTGTTATGTTGTCCTTTGTGTTTTCGGTGGTTATACGTATTTGGCAGCGTGCGGTAGTAACACGGTCCATCCGAGAGCTGCCGCTCCGAGCACTGCCGCTGT
This sequence comes from Prevotella sp., assembly GCA_029054825.1. Lineage (GTDB taxonomy): Bacteria > Bacteroidota > Bacteroidia > Bacteroidales > Bacteroidaceae > Prevotella. Next base: position 121 of record JAIDEM010000250.1, read on the forward strand.
GGCATCGTCGAGAGTGGAGAATAGGAATCTTGCCTTGCCGCGGTATATCGGCATGACGTTTTTGTCGTATGCCCTGCGTATAGGGTCCATGAGCATCTCGCCTGATTTGCAAAGACCTCCGAAGAAGATGAATGCCTCAGGAGAGGAGAAGGCGGCAAAGTCAGCACAGGCTTCGCCCAGCATTTTCCCTGTGAACTCGAAGATTTCCTTTGCCAGTTCGTCACCGGCAGAGGCAGCCTTGAACACTTGGTAGCTGTCGATATCCTCAGGCTTCAGTTCGCGGAGAAGCGACGGACGGCTGTCTTTCTCGAGCCATTCCCTTGCCGTGCGTGCCACTCCTGTGGCAGAACAGTAGGCCTCAAGACACCCTTTGCGTCCGCATCCGCATGGTCTTCCGTTCTCCCTGACCATGATGACATGACCCAATTCGCCGCCGAAACCGTCATGCCCGTATACCAGCTGCCCGTTGGCGACGATTCCGCTGCCGACACCAGTGCCGAGAGTTATGACGATGAAGTCCTGCATGCCTTTCGCACAACCGTATGCCATCTCGCCGAGCGCTGCGGCGTTGGCATCGTTTGTCAGGCTGACCTTTATGCCGAGACGCTTGCTGAACATCTCTGCCAGAGGCACTTTCCTGTCCTTTGCCCAGCAGAGGTTTGGGGCTTGCTCGATACATCCGTTGCGGTAATTGGAGTTTGGGGCACCGGCTCCCATGCCGTAGATGCGCTCTATGCCACCCACCTGGCTGATAAGCGGTTGCAAAGCTTCGATGCAGGCGTCCACAAAGCTCTCTGCCGTAGAGTAACCGCGTGTCTTTACCGATGTCTGCGCGATGATGTTCGCGTCTCTGTCAACTATGCCGAAGACGGCGTTTGTCCCTCCGAGGTCAAGTCCGATGACATATGGGCGTTCTGGGTCTGTAGTCATTTTGATGATTTTTTTGTACTTGATTTTCTGTAAGGATATTGATGCCGTTGTCATGGCGACACTGACAATCTCCGAGCAAAGTTAATAATTAAATCTAATAAATCAAAGATTTCTGTCGCTAAATTTGCTCATCTCAGTATTTTTTTGCAATTTTGCATCAATATTTCTGAATATATGATGCCATTTGGAATACATATAGACCTGATGGAGCTGGCCCTGAAGGGGATACTCATAGGGATTATCGCGTCGGCTCCGATGGGGCCTGTCGGTGTGCTTACCATCCAGCGCACCTTGAATAAGGGACGCTGGTACGGGATGGTTACAGGGCTCGGCGCATCGGTCAGCGACATGATATACGCTCTCATTACAGGCCTTGGCATGAGCTTCGTGATGGATCTCATAACGAGTCCGCAGAACAAGTTCTGGCTACAGCTGTTCGGCAGCCTCATGCTCCTCGCCTTTGGTGCGTGGTGCTTCTTCTCCGACCCGACAAAGAAAATCCACCGCAGCGGCAAGCAGAAGGGCACTCTCGTGCATAACGGCATAACGGGCTTCCTCGTGACGTTCTCCAATCCGCTGATAATACTGCTGTTCATGGCGTGCTTCGCGCAGTTTGCCTTCGTCGTCCCTAACCGTCCGGTGGAGATGACCTTCGGGTATATGTGCGTATTCGTCGGTGCCCTCCTGTGGTGGTACGGCCTGACATGGCTCATAGACATGGTGAGAGAGAAGTTTTCGGACAACAGTATACTGCTCATCAACCGCCTCATAGGCTCTGTAGTGGTGATATTCTCTCTCGTGATGTTCATCGGTACAGTGTTCAATCTGTATACTTTCTCTTATTGGTAATAAGGAGACACGGTCTCCGGAAAATGTCAATCAGATAGGATAAATGTTCATTTCAAGGAAACTCAGACAAGAAAACATTGCGGAATACCTGCTGTACATGTGGCAGGTGGAAGATATCATCCGTGCCTTTGACTGCTATATGCCGGCTTTGCGCCGCGAGTATATCAGCAAGTTCGACTGCCCCGACGAGGACCGCGAGGACCTGGAGGACTGGTATTCTAACCTCATAAGGATGATGACGGAAGAGGGATGCCGTGAAAGCGGTCACCTGCAGATAAACAATGTCACGCTGCAGAGCATGACGGAGCTGCATGTGCAGCTGCTCGACTCTCCTAAATTCCCGTTCTACAGTGCAGAGTATTACAAGGTATTGCCGTTCATCGTAGAGCTCCGCAATAAGGGCGACAAGGACAAAGGGGAGATAGAAACATGCCTCGACGCCTTGTATGGCGTGATGATGCTCCGCCTGCAGCGTCAGGAAATCTCTGAGGACACGCTGCGTGCGGTGAAGGAGATAACGACATTCATAGGTATGCTCGCCGATTATTACAAGAAAGACAAGGAGGAAGGACTGGAGTTTGAATAGACATGCAAGCCGTCCTGTGGAACTTGCGGATTAAGACAAAGAAAAGGAAATTATGAATATACTTGTTACAGGTGCCAACGGTCAGCTTGGCAACGAGATGCAGCTGGTAAGCAAAGGGACAAAGGACAATTACATCTTCACGGATGTATGTGACGGTTACGAACATCTTGACATCACAGACCTTGAGGCTGTGCGTGCCGCTGTAAGAGAGAAGGACATCAAGTGCATCATAAACTGCGCGGCATGGACCAATGTCGATGCTGCCGAGACGGCAGGGGACATCGTGGAGACTCTCAATGCTACGGCTCCGGAGAATCTCGCAAAGGCAATGAAGGAGGTAGATGGACTGCTCGTGCATGTCTCTACCGATTATGTCTTCGGTAAAGAACCTTACAACACTCCGTGCAAGGAAGACCAGAAAGGTACACCTACGGGTGTCTACGGACTGACCAAACTCCATGGTGAGCAGAAAATACAGGCTACGGGATGTGACCATCTCATCATACGCACGGCATGGCTCTACTCGGAGTTCGGCAAGAATTTCTGCAAAACGATGCTCAATCTCACAGCGACTAAACCACAGTTGAAGGTCGTATTCGACCAGTGTGGCACTCCGACTTACGCCGGAGACCTCGCTGAGGTGGTGTTCGATATTGTGGAGAACCGCAAGTATGAAGGCAAGACGGGCGTCTACCACTACTCCAACGAGGGTGTCTGCTCATGGTTTGACTTCACCAGGATGATTGCAGAGTATGCAGGACATGCAGACTGCGATATACAGCCTTGCCGCTCAGAGGAATATCCGTCTCCTGTGAAGCGCCCTTCCTACAGCGTCTTCGACAAGACAAAGATAAAGGAAACTTTCGGAATATCTGTCCCTTACTGGACCGATTCCTTGAAGAAATGCATAAAGAACCTGCAGGGTAGGCCGTGATTCTTACTTGGAAGCAGCGCGTTTGCATTGCTGCAGGACATGAAAACAGTAATAGTATATTTTGATTTTGCTAAAATAGTTATAACAAAAAAGTTTCCGCTGGTGACAACGGAAACTGTAACAGATAGAAGATGAATCCAGAAATAGAACGCCGCAGAACATTTGCCATCATCTCTCATCCTGATGCCGGTAAGACTACACTTACCGAGAAGTTTCTCCTCTTCGGTGGACAGATACAGGTGGCAGGTGCCGTGAAGAGCAACAAGATACGCAAGACAGCGACATCCGACTGGATGGAGATAGAGAAACAGCGTGGTATCTCTGTCTCTACGTCCGTCATGGAGTTTGATTATAAAGACTATAAGGTGAATATCCTTGATACTCCCGGTCACCAGGATTTTGCCGAAGACACGTTCCGCACGCTTACTGCGGTGGACTCCTGCATCATCGTCGTAGACGGTGCAAAGGG
>JAIDEM010000026.1 GCA_029054825.1 Prevotella sp.
CATCACCGTCAACAGACGGATTCTCACAGTTAATTGTCTTAGCGAAAATACGCGCGCAAGTGGTCTTGCCGACACCACGAGGACCGCAAAAAAGGAATGCATGAGCAAGCTTTCCCGACTTTACAGCATTCTTCAGCGTCGTGGTCAGAGCCTCCTGCCCCACAACTGATGCGAAGGATGCCGGACGGTACTTACGTGCAGAAACCTGGTATTCCATAAAACAGTTTTTCGGTTATTGTTATTTTTCGCAAAGTTACGAAAAATGGTCGAGATATAGAAAATGTATCTGATAAATTAAGAAATTATAAGGAACAGTGGATTTTACAAACAAATCTTAATTATTAACGTGTCCAGTACGAAAGTACAGGAAATTTGCTTACTTTTGCATGTAATATTTTCCATTGCAAGAAATGAACAAAACAGCTTTCTACAGCATACTCTCACGATACAAATATCTGACAACCTTCATCCTTGGCATATTCATTGTCGGGTTCGCAGACTCCAACAGCCTATACCACCGCGTACTGCTCCAATATGAGATACAGGACTTAAAGTCCGAAATAGAGCAATACACAAAAATTTACGAAAACGACAAAAGCCAATTGCGTGACCTTGAGCGCGACCCAAGGAACATTGAACGCATAGCACGTGAGCGTTATTTCATGAAGACAGACGATGAGGACATTTTTGTGCTCAGCACAGATCCACGTTCCGTCAACGATTTTCCAACAAGCAAAAATGATGATTCAGAACAATAAATATAATGGTATTATAATGCTCCTTGGCGGGCTTATAATGGTCGTATGCACAGGCCTTCTTATCGCGTCAATGCTAATGTCCAATTGCAACTGGGCATCTGTTGTGGTAAAAATAGTACCATGGGCATACATTATAGGGGCTACAGCCTATGTCATAGCTCAACGCATGGACGTTAAGGCTGGAGGAACACTGACGTTGAGGAGGTTATATTCCATACAACTCATTTCCGGAATATGTTTTATCTTGGCTGGGCTGTTGATGGTTGAACATGTTTACCATTTCATCCAGCCTCTTGTGGTCAGCAATATCGACAGCTATTTTACATATATCCAAGTCGTTCACAACAATTGGGTTGTGCTACTCCTTGTCGGTGCAATACTGCAGATGTATACCACACACAGAATATCATATGAAACAAGGAAATAGTCTTAAAAACCTATAAAACATAGCCAGATAAATTAAATTGACTGAATTTATTTTCATTCTTTAATATATCACTGTAACTTTGCAGAGCATTAGCAAAAAGACCTCTACCTTAACTCCATGAAGAAAATACTATACACGATATTGACAGTCTTGACTTGTACCTCATGTTCCAAATCATTTGAGGTGCAGGGCACATCCAATATATCCACACTCGACGGACGGATGTTGTATTTGAAAACGGTCAAAGACGGAAAACTGAAAAGCATAGACTCTTGTGAAGTTGTACACGGCCGGTTCAAGTTTTCCGGAGCAACAGACTCTGTATGCATGGCTACAATATTCATGGACGACAAGAGCGTCATGCCTATCGTTCTCGAAGAGGGAAATATATCAATCCAATTAAACAATACCAGGCAAAACTGTACTGGCACAGAACTTAACGACAGACTATTTCACTTTATAGATAATTACAACAGACTGCAGAGTCAGTACAGCGATCTGTCACACCGTGAGAACCAAGCCATTATGGATGGTGAAGACATGAATGCTGTCTACCAAACCCTTACGGCTGATGCGGAACGTATAGCTGTAGAACAGGACAAACTGATAACAGGTTTCATCTGTGACAACTTTGACAATATCCTTGGTCCAGGTGTATTCATGATGATAACTTCCGGATATGAATATCCAGAACTGACTCCGTGGATAGAGGATATCATGAGCAAGGCTACAGACACATTCAAAACCGACAGTTATGTCAAGGACTATATGGATGCAGCACAACGCAACCAGAATATAATGAACGGTATGGAGACTCCAGCCCCACAACCGCAAGCACCCATAGGTACAAGCGACATTATGCCTCCAACTCCAGCAGAGATGGCTGCCCCTGCAGAGTGACTCAAAAAAAGAAGACTTTGAACATACTTATAAAAAATGGAACTATCGTCAATGAAGGAAAATCTTTTGTTGGCAGTATTATAGTAGAAAACGACAGGATAAAAGCTGTCTTGCCGTCTACAGAAGCACCCCGTGGCATCTATGACAAGGAAATAGACGCCACGGGATGTTTTGTTATGCCGGGAGTTATAGATTCACATGTGCATTTTCGTGAACCCGGACTTACACACAAGGCAGATATCAGAAGTGAAAGCCGTGCTGCTGCGTATGGTGGCGTGACGACATTTTTTGACATGCCTAACACAAAGCCACAGACAACAAGTCTTGAGGCCTTAGAAGAGAAATTCTGCATAGCAAGAGAGCAAAGTCATATCAATTACAGTTTCTTCTTTGGAGCAGCAAACGACAATGCTGCCACGCTACCATACCTCGACAGGCATCGCATTCCTGGACTGAAGCTATTCATGGGAAGTTCTACAGGCAATATGCTTGTAGATAAGGAAGACGTTTTGGAACAAATATTTCAAACATCTAAGACATTTGGACTACCTCTAATGGTGCATTGTGAAGACACCGACATCATAAATGCAAATATGGAGAAGGCAACAGCTTTATACGGCGAAGACCCAAACATAATCCACCACCCAGAGATACGTTCGTCAGAGGCCTGTATCAACTCAGCCCGCAAAGGTATAATACTGGCAAGAAAACATGGAACGAGATTACATTTGGCTCATGTCTCAACACAAGAGGAACTCGCTCTTGTAAATGCAAACACAATGCTTTTAAAAGAGAATGACACAAATTCACTGCCACAGATAACATGTGAGGCTACCGTAAGCCACCTGCTGTTCTGCGACAAAGATTATGAGTCTCTTGGCACACGCATAAAATGCAACCCTGCCATAAAAACGCTTTCTGACAGAGAAGCACTACGTAAAGGGCTTTCTGACGGAACAGTATATACAATAGGTACAGACCATGCTCCGCACACCCTTGACGAGAAAAAAGGCGGAGCATCAAAAGCCGTATCAGGTATGCCGATGCTGCAATTCTCGTTGATCTCCATGTTATCACTTGTAGACGAAGGCGTACTGTCTATCGAACGTATGACAGAATTGATGTGTCATAACCCAGCACGACTGTTCTCTGTACGTGAACGAGGTTTCCTCCGTGAAGATTACAAGGCAGACATTGTAATAGTATCAAGGAATACACCAGAATGGACTCTTACGCAAGATGCCATACAAAGCAAATGCCATTGGAGTCCGCTTGAAGGAAGAACTTTCCGCTGGCGTGTCATCCATACCATATGCAACGGCAAACATATATTTGCTAATGGAATTTTTGACGAAAACTCACGTGGTGAGGAAGTATGTTTCCGATGATTTTGGCACAAATACTCTCCACCATGACACACATGGGTTCACATCCATAAAGTACACATTATAATACCTGAAGTAAACAAGTTTATAACGAAATATGAAACATTATTATAATAACACTCCACAAGACTACACCTATATTCAGGTCGAATACGAGGCACCACTGCTTGATTATCTCCTGAAAAACGTGAAGATGTCACATAACAAGATAAAGGACACATTACAGGGGCGAGGCATCAAAGTCGGTGGAAAGACTGTCACACAGTTTGATTACCCATTGAAACGCGGCATGAAACTGGCGATTTCCAAATCGAAG
>JAIDEM010000027.1 GCA_029054825.1 Prevotella sp.
CCCCACCCATATTTATGAGCGTGGGACGTGGGCGCGACCGACGGCGGCGTGAAACGCCGATTAGTGGTTTAGTGATCGGCAGTATATGAGACTTAAAGAAACGGTGCAACCGCAGTATCATCGGCGTTTCACGCCGTGGAGGACGCACCACGGTACGTCCCTACACTGTACGCAATATTCTCACAGAGTAAAACACCTACAACCCAAAACCGTAAAACCGTAAAACCGTATAACCCAATGCGCATCCTCCTTTTCGGAAATCCGAGCACCCTCCACAGCAACCTCGCCCAAGGCCTCATGGAACGCGGCCACGAGGTACACTGCATCAGCGGCAGGACCGGCTGGCGACAGTTCCCTGCATACGATGTATGCCTTGACCGCCGCATGGACATCAACGGCAAGGTGGCGCTCCTCGACTACCTCCGCCGCCTGCTTCCCGTCTTCAGGAAGTGCAGGGGCTTCGATATCGTACAACTCCACAACCCCATGTTCCTTGAACTCCGTGGTACACATCTCAAACCCTTCTACAACTACCTGCGGCGCAACAACAGGCATATCGTCCTCGGCGCATTCGGCGACGACAGCCATATCATAGAGCAGATGCTCTGCTCCGACAGCCTGCGCTACAGCGACCAGAAGATAGGCAGTGAGATAAGGACCGACAGTGCCGCACTGTCCCAACGAATGCAGTGGATAGGAGACTCACACCATGAGGTCGGCATCTCGCGCCATGTCTCACAGGACTGTGACGCCATCGTCGCCTGCCTCTACGAATACTGGGCGTGCTACAACAACGTCTATCCCGAGAAACTCTCCTTCATACCTCTCCCCATCATCATGGAAGACACGCCGCAGGACTTCTCCGTAGGCGACAAGGTAAGACTCTTCATAGGCATACAGAAGGAGCGCAGCGACGTGAAAGGGACGGACATCATGCTCCGTGCGGCCCAGGACATCGTCCGCGACTATCCCTCTCTCGCCGAGCTCCGCGTAGTGGAGAATGTCCCGTACACGGAGTACAAGCGCATAATGGAAGGCAGCGACGCCATCCTCGACCAGCTCTACAGCTACACGCCGTCCATGAACTCCCTCCTCGCCATGTCGAAGGGCATCATAGACATCGGCGGCGGCGAGCCGGAGAGTTATGATATAATAGGTGAGAATGAGCTGCGGCCCATCATAAATGTCCTGCCAACATACGAGAGTGTCTATGCACAGCTGAAACAGCTCATACACCACCGCGACCGCATCCCTGAGCTGAAACGCCAGTCCGTGGAGTATGTCCGCCGACACCATGACTACCGCAAGGTCGCCATGCAGTATGAAAGACTTTACGAGACTCTTCTCTCTGTTTAGTACCGATAGAAAAACAGCCGATATGGCCGGAATAGATACGATATTCTATAGTATCTATTCCGGCTGTTGCTTTTATAATAAAAAAACGATAACCTTAACGATATAACCAAGAAAGCACAACCGCACATAACCGCACTTAGCATCTCACCACAAATGCAGGGACTTTGAGCGTGGTGCGTCCTTAGACGGCGTGAAACGCCGATTGGTGGTTTGGTGGTTTTGTTGTTTGGTCGTTCAGCGGTTTGGTTGATAGACAATCTGAAATAAAGTGTAATCGGCGTTTCACGCCGTCTAAGGACGCACCACGCTCAAAGTCCCTACATGTGTGGCAATATTCCACTCGCGTAAAACCGCATAACCGTATAAACTGTATAACCGTAAGTAACCGCCCACAGCATCTCACCACAAGTGTAGGGACGTACCGTGGTGCGTCCGCAAAACGGCGTGAAACGCCGAGTGGTGTTTTAGTCGTTTAGTGTTTTGGTTGTTTGGTGATAGTTTGCCAGTTCGGCAGCATCTGATACTTAAAGAAACGATGCAACCGCAGTATCCATCGGCATTTCACGCCGCATGAGGACGCACCACGGTACGTCCCTACACTGTACGCAATATTCTCACAGAATAAAACACCTACAACCCAAAACCTATAACCTAACACCCAAAACCCACTAAAACACCTTCTTTCTGCCATCGAGGATATATAACCTTCCCTGAACAGGAGTGACGACACTACGGCCGTGAAGGTCGGTGAGCCGCCCGTTGGAAGGCTGCTGTCTGCCATGGTCTCGTGAGGCGGCGGCAGAACTGTCGGCAGGGATGTCTATTATACCCGTGGCGTAGTTTGCAAGGATATGCTGTAGACCAGCGTATGCGTCTATTGCACCGTAGCCGTGCATGATGTCTTTCTCGTGCAATACGCTGTACGGCAGAGAATTACAGAAGCCGTCATGAGCCGTGGAAGCCGTGACTGAAGATGATGTCGGGACAGGCGCGGCGGTGTGTGAGAGGATATCCATCACCTGCCGTGGCGTGAGCGTAGGACAAGCCTCAAGCCATGTCGCGATGATGCCGCTGACGAGAGGCGTGGACATTGAGGTGCCGGTGAATGCCGCCCAGCCGTATGTCGTGCCGTCATGAGTGAAAGACTCCGTGCAGGTATGTATGTCGCCTCCTGCCGCTATGAAGGCACCGCTAAGTGCCGACTTGACGAAACTGCCTGGAGCGCAGATGTCTGGTTTCACGATACCCGACACCGTTGGCCCGACACTACTGTACGGCGCGCGCCAGGCTGCCTCGCCGTAACCGTTGTCATACCATACGCCCTCGTGGTTGAGATAGCCTCTCCGAGCGTTTGTCGCGCCTACGCAGATGATGTCCTCAAAGGCTCCCGGCAGGAGGATATTGCAGGTATTGTCGGCATCGGCAAGCGAAGGGTTGAGACCGTCTGTCGTGAAATATCCGCCTAAGGAGAACGCCTCGGCACGAGCCTCCTTGCCGAGGAGCGTCAGCGAAACAGGGATATCGCGTCCTACATAGCCGCCGTCGGTGCGCGAGAGCAGGAGTTCGGTGGCAGTATCGCCGTCGCCGTATGCCGAGGGGAACGCCGCCGCGGCTATCGGAAACACGGTGCCGCCTATGCGCATGGTGTCTTCCAGCAGACCGTCCTCGCAGGCGAGAATCTCCGCTGTCGTGATTTCCCTGACGGTAGGGGCGTCTGCAGACGGGTAGAATGTCAGGCGAAGCGTCACCGGAGCCGATGAGCGGAACGTGTAGCACGGTTTGCGCGAAGGCAGTATGAAAGCTCCTGCCGACTGTCTTCCTTCAGGTTTTAGGATATGTGTATAGTATTTCCCCTCGTTGCCAGCCGAGGCGACGATGATTCGTCCCTCGCCCAGCAGAGCCGAGAGCGCCTCCTCCATGAGTATGGAGTCATCGCCGAGAGTCTGGCGGCTGCCCTCACTGAACGACGCGACACAGGGCTTGCCGACGGAAGCGGCATAGTCGAAGAGATATTTGAAGCCCAGGACATCGGTGGCGGAGGTGTACTTGTAACGCTCCTCCTCGGGGATGATGGAGAGATTGTCCGTAGTATAGTTTGCCACGAGACAGATGTCCGCCTCGGGAGCCATGCCTCGGAAGGGCGAAACCATGGTGCCGTTCCATCCCGAACCAGCTGCCGAACCCGCCGTATGTGTGCCATGGCAGAGGATTCTGCCGTCCGTGCTGAGGGCTTTCGACAGGAGAGCCTCGGTGCCGACATACTGCCTGCCGACCGCCTCGGTGCCGTCTACGATATGCGGTATGCCGCCCTCTGTCCTGTCGAGCTGGTCCCACAGTGCCTTGATGCGCAGTGTCGTGCCGTCGGCGCTGAGGAATGTGGGGTGTGTGAGGTCAAAGCCTATGTCCATCACGCCCACCACGACGCCGCGGCCTGTATAGCCTTTCGGCTGGCGCAGGTCCTCACTGGTTGTGGCGAAAGCGGAGGCAGTGGCTGGATATCCTGTCCGCGGAGCGTCCCAGACAAGGTTCTGCCGCGTCATTACGGCCGATGTATCGTTGGTGGCAGAGCAGGGCCGTCCTGCTTCTATGCGTACGACCTCCTGCCGTGCGGCGACCTCTCCGAGCATGTTCAGCGGTACGGAGGCGATGTACAGTCCGTGGGGAAATTCGGCGAGCACCTCACAGCCCTCCACCGCCTGTCGCGAGGAGGCTTTCACAAAAGCCGTGATGCTCTTCCCTCTTGCCGTCGCCTTTCCGCCTTTTGCACACGTTGTGGCGTTCTCGAGCCACGCTTTCCTTACGAGCGCGGACATTTTCTCCCTCTGTCCGAAGCCTGCGGCAGGGACGATAAGGAGCAGGAGCAGGATGATGTGGATGGTTTTCCGTTGCGGGATAGAGGAAGGGTGGTTCATGTGTGCAGTTGTGTACGGTTGTGCGGTTTTGGGTTGTAGGTGTTTTCTTCTGTGAGAATATTGCCAACAGTGTAGGGACGCACCGTGGTGCGTCCTCAGGCGGTGTGAAACGCCGACTGGATACCCGGGGTTCGCCCTAAGCCATGACATCCGGGCTTACATTGCCGAGACGAGGCTTATCTTATGCAAAGATAGTCATAATTTATAATTATAAGGTATATTTTCTGTAAAGTTATGTTGTTTTTGCTGGATTTACAACATTTTTTTTTAATTTTGCAGGAGATAACTGTCAGACGGTGCAAAAACAGAAAACCATAAACCGATAACCGTACAACCGTACACAGCCGCATCCATAACCCTTCACCATACAGAAGGTCACGTTTCACCAGGTAAAAGGTCACCTTTCGCCCACCCAAACGTCACCTCTGGAAAATGCTGAAACCGCATAACCGTATAAACCGCCCGAAGTATCTCACCACAAGTGTAGGGACTTTGAGCGTGGTGCGTCCGCAAAACGGCGTGAAACGCCGAGCGGTGGTTTAGTGATAGTTTGCCAGTTCGGCAGCATCTGAGACTTAAAGAAACTGTGCAACTGCAGTATCCATCGGCGTTTCACGCCGCATGAGGACGCACCACGGTACGTCCCTACAGTTTACGCAATATTCTCACAGAAACCGAATCCAATAACCGTATAACCATACAACCGCACACAGTATCTCACCACAAGTGTAGGGACTTTGAGCGTGGTGCGTCCCTACACTGTTGGCAATATTCTCACAGAAACCTACAACCCAAAACCGTAAAACCGCATAACCGCAAAAACCTCACACATGACCATCAACGACTGCAAGATACTCCCGCTGCCCAAGGAGGAAGACCCACGCGGCAGCCTGACATACATCTACGGGAACGTCCAGGTGCCGTTCCCCATCCGGCGCGTCTTCTACATCTACGATGTCCCCTCGGGCAAGGACCGCGGAGCCCATGCCCACAAGGAGTGCTGGCAATTCATCATTGCCGCTTCGGGAGCACTGGAGGTGTTCCTCTCCGACGGCAAGGAGGAGAAGACCGTCATGCTCAACAGACCATACCAGGGACTCCTCGTGCCGCCCGGCATCTGGGCACACGAACGGGAGTTCACGACGGGAGCGCTGTGTCTTGTGCTCGCCAGCCACGACTATGACGAGAACGACTACATACGACAGTACGACAAATTCCTGAAATGGAAGGGACTGTGATACATACCATACGCTACACGGCGGAGAAGTCTGGAGACTGGGACAGGTTCGTGGAGGAGTCGAAAAACGGCACCTTTCTCTTCCTGCGCGGATACATGGACTACCACAGCGACAGATTCCGCGACCATTCGCTCATGGTCTATGACGCCAAGGGCAGGCTCATGGCCATCCTCCCTGCCAACGAGACACGGGAGGATGACGGCACGCTGACGCTGCACTCACATCAGGGACTGACCTACGGCGGACTTGTCCTCGGCATGAAGTCCCATACGGCAGATGTCGGAGAGATATTCCGCTCCGTCACGGCATACCTCCGCATGAACGGCTTCCGCCTCTTCCGCTACAAGCAGATGCCGTCCGTATACCACCTTGCGCCTGCCGAGGAAGACAGCTACTGGCTTTGGCGCACGGGAGCGGAGATGACACGCTGCGGAGTGATGACCGCCGTGGAGCTCCATGGCGAGTGCCGTCACGGCTCTCCGCGCAAGCGGACCTACTGCAACAAGCTGCGCCGTGAAGGCTACACCGTGGAGACAGAGGCGCGGATGGAAGACTTCTGGCCCATACTGACGGATAATCTCCGCGAGAGATTTGCCGCACGGCCTGTACACACGCTCGAAGAGATGCTGCTGCTGCAAAGACGCTTCCCGGAGAATATCGTCTGCTGCACGGTAAAAGCTCCTGACGGGACGACAGCAGGAGGCACTGTGCTCTTCATCACACGGCAGACAGTGCGCACACAGTACATCTCCGCCTCGCCGGAAGGGAAGAGGGCAAATGTCCTTGACTTCCTCATGCTGACGCTCATGGAGCATTTCGCCGGAATGCCGCAGTACAAGTATTTCGAGTTCGGCACAAGCATGGCGGAGGACAATATCGCCCTCAATGCCGGACTGGTATTGCAGAAAGAAGGCTTCGGCGGCAGCTGCGTGGCATGCAGGGAGTATGTGGTGGCTCTGAAGCGATAGCCGATATAGTCTCAACAGCCCTTATAATCGGCAGCATATGAGACTTAAAGAAACTGTGCAACTGCAGTATCATCGGCGTTTCACGCCGCTTTGAGGACGCACCACGGTACGTCCCTACATGTGTGGCAATATTCCATAACCGCACAACCGCACAACCATATAACCGTATAAACCGTACTTCGCATCTCACCACGAGTGTAGGGACGTACCGTGGTGCGTCCACAGCCGGCGTGAAACGCCGAGCGGGGGGTTTGTGGAAATTGATAGAAAAAAGCATTTGAA
>JAIDEM010000028.1 GCA_029054825.1 Prevotella sp.
GGTGATAGTTTGCCAGTTCGGCAGCATATGAGACTTACAAAGAAACGATGCAGTCGCAGTATCATCGGCGTTTCACGTCGCATGAGGACGCACCACGGTACGTCCCTACACTGTACGCAATATTCTCACAGAAGAAAACACCTACAACCTATAACCCACAACCGTAAAACCTAAAAGCAAAGCGACCGCATAACCACATAACCGTATAAACCGCACGTAGCATCTCACCACAAGTGTAGGGACGTACCGTGGTGCGTCCGCAGACGGCGTGAAACGCCGAGTAACAGATTGGTGGTTCAGTGGAAAGAGACTTGAATATCATGACCGACAGGCAGATACGGCGTTTCACACCGCATGAGGACGCACCACGGTACGTCCCTACACTGTTGGCAATATTCTCACAGAAGAAAACACCTAAAACCAACAACCTATAACCCAAAACCGTATAACCTAAAAGCGAAGCGACCGCATAACCACATAACCGTATAAACGCCCTATGGAAAACAGACACCCTGCCCTGCATGACATCTACGAACCGGAAGTGGCGAGCACCCTTTTCCGCGAGCTCGGTGACGCCGTCACCGGACGTACCGACATACACGGCATATACAAAGCCTTTGAGCATATCTTCCAGCGTTGCCTCTTCATGAAGACAGGCAAGGCACGGCTCAATCTCGGCGGCACATTTGCCAAGACCGACTACCTGCTGAAGGAATACCGCGCGCCGAAGAGTCTTGTGACAGCCGTCAACGACACACGTGTACGTCTGCGGAAAGCCGCCGGACAGGCGGCGGCGCACAGTGAGACTGTCGACGGCCTGCGCCTGGAAGACCATTGCATGCACGACTTCCGCAACCTCTGCGAGTTCATCTCCTTCATCTACAAGACACCCGTGCCGGGACAGCTCGCCGCCATGTTTCCCGAGAGCCGCAGGGAGGAGCAGAGCCTGTCCCTCATAGGCGAATATGCGCGCGTCATCGTGGAGAGATGGGACGACAGGTTCATCTACTGCCAGCACGAGAGTTCCATAGAGGGAGAGACTGTGAGAGTCTCCTACAGCGGCGGCGTCAGCGGTCACGACTGGTCGTATCTCAGGGAAATGCTTTACGAGGGCGCACAGCTCAATATCATACGCCCGAGGGAGAAGGACGGCGTGCTGATACCCGAGCTCATCATCCTCGAACCCGACTATCTCGTGGACATCTCCGCCATAGCGCGCTGCTTCACGAGCTACGCCGAGTCACCCCTCGTACACCTTATCAACAAGATACAGCCACAGCAGACCACCGAACCCATCATACTCGGTAACTTCGCCAGCCAGCTCCTCGACGAGGCTATGACACACCGCGACACCTGTATGCCGCCCTACAGCCGGAGCGCAAGGGATTTTTTCAAGGACAACGCCCTGAGCTTCCTCACGTTAGGACGCAACCATGACCTGCACAAGAACGCACAGACGCAACGCCTCAACATACAGGTGGCACTCGACACGCTGGAGCAGTCCCTCGGACGCTTCAACGTCAACGACGCCATCGTCGAGCCTTCGTTCTTCTCCGAGATGCTCGGCCTGCAGGGACGTATGGACTATCTGCAGCTCGACCTCAAGGTCCTTATGGAGCAGAAGTCGGGCAAGAGCGCGTTCTCATACAGCGAGACGGAGATAAAGCCTAAGGAAGAGCACTATATACAGCTGTTGCTCTACATGCTCATCATACGCTACAACTACCGCGAAATCTACGAGCAGAACAACCGCGAGCTGCACGCTCTCCTGCTCTACTCAAAATACAATAACGGCCTCATCGAGCTTCCGTTTGCCCCGCAGCTCGTGTTCCGCGCACTGAAAGTGAGGAACGGCATAGCACGGGCAGACATGGCATACACACAGCCGGGAGGCTTTGCCCTCCTCGAGTCGCTCTCCGCAGACCTGCTCAACGAGAAAAACTCCCGCGGAACGCTCTGGGAGCGGTATCAGAAGCCGCAGCTCCAAAGCCTGCTTGCGCCTATCCACGACGCCTCACCGCTCGAAAGGGCATACTGCCTGCGGTTCATGACATTCATAGCCAATGAGCATGCCATGGCGAAAACGGGCAACAGGACGAAGGAGAACTCGGGCTTCGCCGCAAAATGGCACGACTCTCTCGAGGAGAAACGTCTCGCGGGAAACATCCACGACGGGCTAACGCTACTCTCGCCCAACAGGGAGACGGAGGGAAAGATAGAGCGTGTGACGCTGAAGTTTCCCGAGACGGCAGACAACGACATGTCTAACTTCCGCACCGGAGACATCGTGATACTTTATCCTTACGGCAAAGACGAGGTGCCCGACGCGAGGGCAACGATGGTCTTCCGCTGCTCCATAGAGGATATAGGACAGGAGACCGTCACGCTCATGCTCCGCGCACCGCAGTCGGACAACCGTGTATTCCTGCGCCATGAAGGCATGGTATGGGCCATGGAGCACGACTTCTTCGAGTCCTCCTACAGCGCGCTGTACCGTGGAATGCACGCCTTTCTCTCCGCCCCGAAGGAGCGCAGGGACCTGCTGCTGCTGCAGAGAGAGCCGGAGACCGACGAGTCGAGACGGCTGAAAGGCGACTACGGGGCGTTCAACAGCCTTTCCCTGCGCGTCAAGCAGGCAAGAGACCTCTTCCTCATCATCGGTCCGCCGGGGACGGGAAAGACATCGTTCGGCATGCTCAACACCGTGAGGGAGGAACTTCTCGAGAAGGACACCAACATCCTTCTCATGTCGTACACCAACAGGGCGGTGGACGAAATCTGCTCCAAGCTCCATCAGGAGGGCATCCGTTTCATAAGAATCGGCGGCCGTCTCAACTGCTCCGGCGACTACCGCGACAGGCTCCTCGACGAGAGGGTGCAGGCAAGCGAGAGCATAGAGTCGCTCAGGGAGGAGATAATGGCGACGCGCGTCATCGTCGGCACCACGACATCGCTCACCGCCAACATACAGCTCCTCGGCATAAAGGAGTTCAGTCTGGCAGTCATCGACGAGGCTTCACAGATACTCGAGCCGCATCTCACAGGACTGCTCAGTGCTCACCGCAACGGCGTCCCTGCCCTACGCAAGCTCGTCTTCATAGGCGACCACAAGCAGCTGCCTGCCGTGGTGCAGCAGAGACAGGAGACATCGCGTGTGGAGGAAGAGGCTCTCCATGCCATAAATCTCACGGACTGCCGCCTGTCGCTCTTCGAGCGCCTGCTGAGAAGGTACAGCGGTGACAGCCGTGTCGTGTACATGCTGACGAAACAGGGCCGCATGCACCGTGACATAGCACAGTTTCCCAACCACGCGTTCTACAACAACCGCCTCGAGGTAGTGCCGTGCCCTCACCAGACTGTGACGCTTCCGTTCAGGGGAAAGGGCGTCAACGGTATCGACGATATGCTGGTGACACGGCGCATAGCCTTCATCGCCGTGCCTGCTCCACAGAGGACTCCGTCGGAGAAGGTGAATCAGGACGAGGCGGACATCATAGCGGCGACGGTGGCGAGGATATACGAGAGGGAACGGGAGGTGTTCTCTGCCGACAGGACTGTGGGTGTAATCGTGCCTTACCGCAACCAGATAGCTACCGTGCGCAACACCATCGCAGGCTACGGCATAGAGGCTCTCGACGGCATAACGATAGACACTGTGGAGAGATACCAAGGTTCGCAGCGCAGGTATATCGTCTACGGATTCACCGTACAGAGGTACCATCAGCTGGATTTCCTGTCTGCCAACACCTTCACGGACACCGACGGGAGCATTATAGACCGTAAGCTGAACGTCGCCATGACGCGTGCCGAGGAGCATCTCGTCATGGTGGGCAATCCGGCACTGCTTGCCAACAACTTCATATTCTTCAAACTAATGGAGTTCGTAAGGAGCAAGCACGGGTATTTCCATATCCCGAAGGACAGGTATGTACGGGGAGATTTTGCCGTTCCGCCTTACGACCCTGAGGCTCTTGACCTCGGCAGGGCTTTGTTCAGTGTCTCCGAGGCATTCGGCAAGGCGTTCTCACGACATGTCACCATGCCTCTGCAGGAGGCTTCGGGAGAGGGATGGCCGGAGAAAGTGATGGGAGCGGACATGACGGCCAATCTCAATGCAATAGGCTATGGTAGGACAGGCTTCTCTGACATGACGCAGACGAACGGCAGGAACGGCATGACTCCCATGCAGCAGGCTCTCGTCTGTTGCCATTATCTCATGCGTCCGCAGTATTGTCTCGCCAAGGAAATCTACGCCTCCTGCGGCGAGCGGATAAGGAACCTCATGGCGGAGGTGGAGGGAAGGGTGCATCTCGTAGACATAGGATGCGGAGCTTCGGCTTCCGGCATGGCGTTCGCCGAACTGTACAGGGACTTCGCTCCGGGCATGATATACACCGGAGTGGAGGTTTCCGCGGAGATGAGAGGCATGGGAAAGGCTATTATCGAGGAGATGTACCGAGGGACTCTGCCCTGCCGAATGGAAGGCTCTTTCGAGGTTATCGGCAAGGAACTGCTGGAGGAGCGCCACGTGATGCCGTCGCTTACGATATTCAACTTCCCGTGGTTCTTCCATAATGTCACGGCACAGTATGCCGAACGGCTGGCTCTGCAACTGGCGGACATCATGGGAAGGCATCCTCAGGGGAGGTTCATCCTTGTCGTGCAGCATTACAGGAACGACTCTTGCCTGAACACCTACAGGGCTTTCATGCAGGTGTTGCAGACCCGCATCAGCGTCATCGGGCAAGGGACAGCCACGACAGCCTTCACTCTTGACGGCCGTAAGCATATGCTGTCCTCGCGGTATGATGTACTGGAGGGGCGGTCAGGCAGTTGAGTTTCTACCGCAGGAAATACCGGCTGAAACGCCACAAAAAACACACCGTCCAAGGTTATCATAAGTCACAAAGACAAGAAAAAGAGCCGTCCCGCTCCCGATATGACAAGCATCAACTGCTGTTTCGGGAGCGGGACGGCTATGTTTATGTGCTTTCCGCAGTCTGTAAGGAAGGATATTACCTGCGGTTGCGACGGCGAGGGTTCTTGGTGTCCTTGGCAAGCTGGAGTATAGGGTCAAGGGATGTGTCTGAAGGATTCACCTCCTTATACTTCACAGCATACTGCACGGCGTGACGCGTGTCGTCATTGTGCAGGTAATAGACGGCAAGGAAACGGTATCCGTCGGTGAGGAAAGCCTTCCTTCGGCGTGCCATAGCCGCCGGGTCTTCAGAGGCAGGAGGATTATCCACGCACTCCAGGAGCTTGAGATAGTGTGGTACGGCGGCGTCCTTGTCCATGGCGGAGGTCATCCTTGCGCGGAGGTAGTGCATGAGGGTCGTCTCGTAGTCAGGGAATTCGCGCTGCATGATGGCGTATATGCTATCTGCCTTGGCTATGGCGGCCATGCGGTCTGCCTCCGTGACGCCATCCTTGTCAGTCATCTCGCGGTAGATGTCGGCCATGTGGTAATAGTCGTATCCACTGCGGTTGCGCTTGTTGGCGATGTATATGGCATACTCGTCGGCAGCCTTGAACCATTCGCCCTTGGCCTTTATGTCGGCGATATACTTCTCCAGGAGCTGCCGCTTTGCCTTCAGATGGTCGTTGGTAAACTCGCCGTGGGTGTCGTATATCTTGTCAAACGTCTTTGTGGCGTTGGCAATGTCGCCCTGCTTGAGGTACATCTGTCCGGCATAGAGATAGTCGAACGACACGAGGCTGTCAGTCGACTGCTGGAGGCGGTCATACGAGAGGAGAGCCTCATCGTACTTCTCCTGCCCGAAGAGGCAGTACATTATGGTGCGGTGGAAGAGCGGATAGTCAGGAAACTTTGCCTGTCCCTCACGCGCTGTCGCAAGGCCTGTGGCGTAGTCGCCGAGGAAGTAGTAGTCGAGGGCGTAGTTGTTGTACTGGTAGTCTGCCAGGCGTGTGCGCACCTTGGAGTAAGCCTCTGCCGACTCGCGGAACTTTCCCAGACGGTTGTATATGCCGCCGAGTTCCAGTTCTGCAGGATAGTCGGGACGCTGGCGTTTGAGTTCGTTAAGAACTGTCACGGCAGAGTCTGCGACGTGTCTCATACGGAGGCTGTCGGCATGTGTCTGTCGATTGCCGTAGAGCTTGTACTTGAACATGTAGAGGTCTGCCATACGCTCATAAGGGACATTGTTCTGCGGCTCGACGGCGATGGCTTTCCTATAATATATACATGCCGTGTCGAGCGAATTCGGCATGTTCCAGTAGTACTTGTATATGTCGCCGTACTGTATGAGCGGCGCTGCGGCCTTGGGATTGCGCTCTATGGCAAGGTCGAGGAGCTTCTTTGCAGGCTCGAGTTCGCGGTTGCGGAAGTAGGCGTTGCCCAACTGTGCCAGCACCTCTGGCTGCTTCCCATACTTCTTGACGAGGATCTTCGACAGGGAGTCGGTCTCTGTAACGGAGTAGTGGCGGAGGGTATTGGCGAAGGCTTCCCCTATGGCCTTTGACGACTGTGCCGCCGAGGTCATGGCAGCGGACATGGCGAGGCAGAGGAGGAGGGTACGCATGGATGATTTCCCTCGCAAAAGATGTATTGATGTTTCCATTATGGTTTTCATGAACGTGGACTATAGTGTATACTGCGCTCCGAGAGACACGCTCGGTATGAACTGCATGCGGTCGCCTACGAAGCTTATCGTCTGTATGCCCGGCATCTTGAGCTTTGCCACGGCGTGGAGCGAAGGCTCGAGATATATGCCTATGTTGCGCGAGAAATTATGGCTCAGTTTCACACCACCAGTGAAGGCGAAATGTGTCGTGACCTTATGGTCTGTCGTATTCTTCACGGTATGTCCCTCGGGAATCTCCATGTCGGAGAGAGCCGAGACATTGTCGGAGAGGTAGAATGCCGCGCCTGGTCCGAAATAGAGCTCGGCACGGAAGCGTCGCGGTCCCTGGTATCCGCTGAGGAGGCGGCAGACATCGACACAGTAGTCGGCCGTGGCTATGAGAAGGCCGTGGCGGCGGTTCATGATGCCGGAGCGTGACTGTGAGACGGTGTTGCCGTCCGTGATATACTCATCGCGGTATGACGAGTTTGTCGCACGTGAGATGGAGAGATAGTCTACAGACAGGCGCGCCGACGACACATCGGTGAAGCGGTACTGCCCGAAGGCTTTCACTCCGTAGGAGAATCCCTTGTCATCACACGCCTTTACCTGCATCATCATCACTGGCATCGTGAACGAAAGGCCTGCCGTAACAGGAAGGGATCCTGTCTCATCCTCTGGCTCGAGGAGATGATGAGGGCGGTATTTGGCTCCGCGCATCATCGCCGTCAGTCCGAAAAGCACCGATGCTGTCCTGTCATGCCCCAGACTCCCTGCCCTGTACTGGTATCTTGCATAGCGTGGCTCCACGAAGAACTGAAGGTCCTTGTCTATGGAAGCGAACAAGTGTGCGCCCACACTTACAGACTCGAACGACCCTGTCTTATGGAATGAGCCGGCACCCGTGATATTGATTACGCCATAGCCAAGGCCACCGAGGAGGTATGCTCCGAAAGGTGCGTCCCAGCTGAAGCGTTTCGAGAAGCCGAAAGGATTGAACATGGCTTCTATGTTTCCGCCGCAGTATGTGGTATAGTCGTTGTTCAGGCGGTCTTTTCCGGCTCTCTCCCACGACATGCGGTTTGACGACATGAAGGCGGATAGCTTCAGACCGATGGCAGGAGAAAGCCATTTGCCCACGGCCCACGACATCTGAAGGCCTATTGTCTCCTTTGCCGGCAGGGTGGATATATCCAGTCCCCTGCGGGAAGAGGCTACCGGTCCCATGGATGCCTCGACAAACCATGGTGCGCGGCGGAGGCTGTCCGCACGCTGACGTGGTGCGTAGTTGTTCGTGAGGTTATGGACTATGCCGAGATTCACGCCATAGAATATATCGTAACGGCGCCAGTTCTTGCCGGAGGAGGCATCCATCTTGTCTTGTGTTATGCCGGCATAAGGCTCCACTACGAAGTGTCCGTATGGACCGGCCACAAACTTGAACTGCAGTCCGCCGTGGAGCTCCGGGGAGAGACATTTCGGCATATTCTGCAGCTTCGTGTACATGGCACCTCCGCCAAGCATGAGCGATATCTCGAAGTTGCGCGCCGGATCGTATCCTCTGGAGAAGGCTGTCATGTTGAAGAGATAGTCAGCCTTTCCGTGCGCCATGTAGAAACGCTTCCTGCTGTATTCCTCATATCCTGTGCCTCCGGCGAGAGACAGGCGGACAGTGTGGTATTTCCCGAATGTCTTTCCTATGCCGAAGTGCATGGATGTGACGGTGTTTATCTTGTAATCCTCGAATGACGTTGCGACGCCGAGGAATCCCATGCCTCCCTGAAGGAACATATGTTCATACCACCGCTTGGTGAACTCCTCGCCTTGCGGACGGTAGCGCGGCTCGAGAGAGAAGTCCATGGCATTCTCTCCCACGGCTGTATTCTTCGGCTTTCTGGCTATCGTATCCTGGAAGTAGTCTTCGTCCTCAGGGTCTGGAGCGATGGAGTCCGGCATGGCGATACAGCTGTACGCCATGGCTTCCTGCGTTGCGGCAACGCAGAGGAACAATGATAATATTGTGATGATCTTCTTCATTAGTTCAAACTGTTTTCTGTTTCCACATTATTTTTCCGTATCACCGGCATTGTCATCTTCTCCTGTATCTTCGTCCAGATTGTCTCCGCTCAGTTCCTCGGCGTCTTCTGATGCTTCATACTTCTTCCCGAGGAACTCGTCAAGCAGCTCCATGTACTTAGGAATGTCGCGCTTGCGGTACTTGTACTTCTCCCTGAGGGCGTCGCTCACCTGTCCTTCGGTGAAATATGTGAGGCGGAGTTCAGGGTCAAGTGTGAAACTCTTGTAGAAGAGAGCGAGGTAGAGAGGGACATAGTCCTTGGCCGTGACATTGCGTCTTGCCTCTTCGTCTGCCTCAAGGATAGCAAGCAGATACCATTTCTTGGCATCATCGTCGTCCATCTTCATGACGAGCTCACGGCATTCCGCATCGGTCTTGCCCATGAAGGCACGGCCTTCGGTATAGAGGATGGCACGGTTGTCGCGTGAGGAATTGAGGACATAGTCCTCTGTCTTCCTGTATTCCTCTGCCTCGGCAGGTGAGAGTTTGCCGCTGTAGTATTTCAGGAAGTTCCTCTTGAAGTCGACATAGTTGCGCAGAGCTGTGACTTCCTTGTCGGTGGACTCAGGGAACCAGAACTTCAGGAGCCGCGATGCGGAGTCGCGCTTCTCGAGCTGGTAGTATGCGAGGATATGGTTGATGAGTATCTGGCGGCGGTTCTTCAGCACTCTTCCGCGTGCCTCGCGGTTGTTGCCGAGGTAGGCTTCCGTCACGCGGCTGCTTGTGGTATCGACGAACGCCGCGAGAGTCTCTGTGCTCGGGTGTCCGTTGCGCAACTGGAGCATCGCCATGCGGTTAGCTACATACTGTGAGAACTTCAGCTTCTCCCAGTCAGGCTGTGATGTCATGTGGCGATATGCGAGCATCGTAACAGTATCCTGCTCGGCAGGGTCCATGACGGACGCGAAGAGGTTGTAGTAGTCGCCGTCGGAGAGTTTCACGCTCTTGTCGTTGTCGAGGAGCTTCTTCTTGTTGGCTGTATAATACTCAAGGACTTCCTCGGAGTTCATGATATGCATCTGCTCATATTTGTATATACAGCGCATGGAACGCATATTCTCCAGTACAGGCTCGATGTCCGTGGCGTAGAACGTCAGCTGGCGAAGCCTGCCGTCCGGCTGGCGGCCTGCCGCGGCGATGACGGTGCGCACGCTGTCGGCCTTGTCCTTCTTGCCGTTTCTCTCGAGCTCGGCAGCGACATCCTCCCAAGTGTAGACCTCGGTCTTGAGGCCTTTGGTGACATCGGCGCGTCCCAGACCGCGCATGACGAGGTTCATGGCCACCTGTCCGCGCTCCTTGGCGAGACGCAGGTTCTTGTCATATCCGCCGTCAGGCGAAGAGTATGCCTCTATCTCGACGCGCATGAGCTGGTCGCCGTATTCCTTCATCTCGTTTATGAGCATCCCGAGACGTACATCGTTAAGGGAGTCAGCGGTGAGCTGTGCCTTTCCGACGATGAAATTGAGCTTGAGGTCTCTCGGCACAGCTCTCATTACTTCCTCTGCATCGATACGGAACTCTTCAAGTGGCATGTCTGCCGAGACGCCCTTGAGGTCCAGGAACTTGAACATCTTGCGCTTGTTGCATGAGCCTACGGTGTTGAGCTTCATGTAGCTGTGTGTGTAGTCCTCGACGAGGATATCGCAGCTTATCTTGTAGTCGCGCGACGGGTCTTTCTTTGTATATATCACAGTGGTGTCTACCCTGAAAGCCTCTCCGTCGACGAGAGGGCGTCCCGAGACGAAGCCCTTGGCTATGCCTTCCGGTTCGTTCTTCCCGTAGTTGAAGTCCATGCGCCGGTCCTGCAGCATATGGTATCTGTGACCTTCGTATACGAGCGGCGTGACATAGTCTGCAGTGTCCTCTGTCTGGCAGTCCACGGCTATCGGCTGTATCATGACGCGTGTGTTCTTTCCCGTCAGTCCGGCAGGAAGCTCGAAGGAGATGTGCACGGACATGTTGGCGCCGTCATCATCTCCGTCGTCTGCGGCGAAGGGGATATGGTCATGCTTGCGGTTGCCGTCGACATTGACATTGTCGAGGGTGTGCATGCCGTCCATCTTAAACTCTACCGTCTCGCTGTATTCTGTCTTGCCTTCCTTTATCTCGAAGACGGCGAATACCTGCTCGTTGACATAGACGAGGACGCTCTGTCCCGGCCATGCGCGGACGCTGAATGTGCCGTTGGCCTTTGCACGCTTGAAGCGCACATTGTTCTTCACGAGTGCCTCGTCATACACCGGACCGCCGGGATAGCCGTCGTCAGCCACGGCCTTCATGAGCCTTTCCATCACGGTCCTGGCCTTTGTCGCGGTCTTGAAGACGGCGTATGATGTGGGGTAAACGGACGCTACGCCTTTCTTGCCGTAACGTCCCTGTATATGAAAGTCTGCCGTCTGGCGCTCGTCCTGGGCAAAGGCGCTTACGGCCATGCACATCAGGAATGCGATGAATATGTATATTTTCTTCTGCATTTATATATATATGTTATCAGTCATATATATGAAATATGTTGTCAATCCAATATATATGCTATGGAGACACCTATCCTTGTAGGCATGAAGTAGGTTCCCCTTGCGTTGTATGTATTGTTTATTTTCTCGTAGATATCGCCCTTGTAGAATTCCTTCTGCTCGTAGAAGAAATTCTGCACACCGGCATGGAGGTCAAGATTCCAGTGTCGGGAGAGGCTTATGACATATCCGAATGTCACACCTATGCCTACCCCGTATCCGTCATAGACCTTCTCGCTGTCTCCTACCCTGTATGTGCCGAAAGGGAGACATACGCCGATGAAATGGCGTGCCATGGTACGGCGTGAGAGATAATACCTCAGTTCCGGCTGTACTGCCAGCATCTTCATGTCAGCTCCCCATGGCTTGTAGTTGCCCATGGCGTTGAGGGAGATGGATGTACTGTTGCCTGTGGCGAACTCGAAACCGAGGGAAGGTGTCTGCAGACCGTCCATGAGCAGGTCGGTATTGACCGCAAGTTTCTGCGCTCCTGCATTCGCGGCAAACGTGATAACTGATACTATTGTTAGAAAAAATCTTCGCATTGTAAAAACTCAAGCTCTAATCGTCAGTGTTATTGTACTATATTATGCGGGACATCCTCGTGTCTCATGCTTATCGGCGCATGGGCCACAGGGATATCTGCCGCGGAATGTCAGATGCCGGTCTCTGCCTGCTTCCACCTGTCTCCGCTGCCGGACTTCACCTTGATGCCGTCACCGTCAACGGTGCATTCGGCCGCGATATTCAATGTTGCGGTGCGCACATTGTTGGTGAGTGTCGACGCGTCCGGTGAGTATGTGGCTATGCGTGCGTTGCGTATTGTATTGTAGAGGTTGATCTGGCCGTGCAGCACCTTGCGGATGCCGGACTGCGTGAGTACATGTATATGTGCCTGCAGGATGCCCGGTCCCTCTGTCGCGGAGGAGTTTTCAGGGGCTGTCAGCGACAGTATCTCCATATTTCCCTTGCATGCAAGGAGCGTGGAGGTATATTTATCGGCCGTGACAGCCGTCGTGTATGCCACATTATGTGTCTCGGTGCAGTCGATATTGCCGCTGAGGATATCTATGCGTGAGGGGACACCGGAAAGCTCCGTCTCCACCTTCTCTATGATATAGGGCTCGGCACCTTGCTCCTTGCGGATGGAGAAGTTGACGTTGAGCTGCAGCGACACTGTCTTGAAGCGCATCGGGACGGAAGTCTTCGTGCCTGAATGTATGTCGTACACCGATGACGAGCAGATGGAAAGCGGTGTCTTGAGTGTATTGACATAATCGCTGTAGCTGTTGTAGCTGCCGTATGTGCCTGTGTATGTAGCCTGGCTGATATAGAGCTCGGAGAACGGCTCGCCGCTGCTGACGGCTGTCTGATGGGCAGAGGTGAAGTCGCCGCTGCTGAATCCGTAGCTCTTGTACTGGCCGGAGGGCACACTGACATCGCCGAGGGCTCCTTTGTCGAATGTCTTCTGTATGGAAGTGAAGTTCACGAGACGTATCGCCACCGTATACAGCGGGATGTCTTTCGGGGCAGTGCCGGTGTAGTGTATTGTCCCGACGGAGTTCCCGTTGCTGGAGAGCTCTTCCTCTACGTCTATGCATGATGCCAGCATGACCGCCGACATCAGCAGAGTGAGTATGCTGTATGCCTTGTGTTTCATCTTCCGTTCCTTTCCTCTTCTTCCTTACGTGCCTTTTTCTCCGCCTTGGCGGCAGCTTTGTCCATGCGGCGCTCTTCCTTCCGCTGCTTTCCGTTGAGGACGGTTTCCGCCTTGTTCTGCTTCTTGAGCAGTGAGCGTTCCTTCTTCATTATCCTCACGTCTGTCTTCGCCGCGCCCGGGTCGGCCTTGATGATGGAGTCAAGCTGCTGCTGGTAATATCCGTAGACGGTCCTGTACTGGCTGGCGGCAACGGAGTCGCGGTATATACGTGCTGACTTCTCGTCGCGCAGACTGTCCGTACGGTAGGCATACTGCAGGTCGACATCGTAGCGGAAGCGGTACTTCGTGTATCCTTCCTTCTTGCCTATGCGGTATACCAGACCGGCGCGCAACTCATTTACTACGGGGAGAATCTTGAGGTCTCTCCAGCCGACGGTATTGCCTGAAGCATAGAAGACATTGTTCACTCGGTCAGCCTTGTACGGCGTGTATTTCAGCCATGCCAGACCGGCGCTGACTCCGAGCTCCAGGTCTATGCTCCGTCCGCTCCTGAAGGTGTAGAGAGGACGCTGGATGCCGTACGTGAAACCACCCATGACTGCCTGTCCCTGATAGCCATTTGCTCTCGCCCCGAAAAGGAAGGAATAGTCGGCATAGGAGACGAACAGCCCGCGGTAGTAGGTCGTGAGCGGATGTTTCTGACGATACCTGCGCTGCGACATCACCCTGTCGAGCAGGTTGGTATGGGCCTTCACTTCGTTGCCGTCTATGAGACGCGTGCGCCAGTAGTTACGGAATTCCAGCTTCGTCTCGAAGACATTAAACACGTAACTGGGCACGAACGTGTGGGATGTCGCCCATTTGTAACGGACATTGACACCAACCGACCAGCGGTTCCAGTTCTTGTTGTTGGCAATGTCATACTCGATGCCTATATTAGGCACCATCATGAGCCAGTCCACACCGTTCGTGCGGAACGACAGCCGCTCGGCGACTGTCAACGTATCCAGGCGGCGGCTGTCATCAGGCACCCACTGGGCATACGCGCTCATGCTTGCTGTACATAAGAACAGCATCGGTAATATGCGTCTGATACGTTTGATAACTTTTATGATTTTATGATTTTTACTGAATATTTTCTCTTTTTGCAGTCTCTGTTTCTATAAATCATTCCAAAAATCATGATTCGAGGTGCAAAATTATATACAGAAATTCTAAAAACAAAATATTGTATAAACAACACTATGTCTTTTTAATATCTTTTTGCAAATTACATCGTTTTTTGCATGAATATGTTGGAAAATTACGTAAAAACAGCAATAAAATATGTAAAAACATACTTTACATTTGTACGCTTTCCTGCTCATTTACAG
>JAIDEM010000029.1 GCA_029054825.1 Prevotella sp.
CAGGAGAGCCGTATGAGAACCGTATCCTAAGGCGCGAGCCCTATCCACATAAACAAGTAAAAAGAGAAGAAAAATGAAGAAAGAAAAAGAGAAACCCACTGTGGACAACCCCAGCATCGGCGTGTTCACAGAGGAGAGATGCTCCGTAGGGCAACTCTCCGACAACTGCCTGTACATCATCTCCCCCGCAGAGTCGTCCCTGACACAGGAGACGCTCCGCCTGCAACACAACAGCCGGCTGTGGATGACCTCAAGGAAGCACCGCTTCAACGACTATGCCGTAGAGCCGAGGACCTCCGTGGCTCTTGACAGCCATCCCCAGCTGAGACAGCGCATGGAGCTCTTAGGCGACAATCTCATACTCCAGCTCCATACTCCCTGCGACAGCCGCAAGCTGTTCCTCACGGCAAGAGTGACGGCAGAGAGCCTGCAGAAAGACCTCTGGATGGCTGTACAGACAGCCGAGCGCGTGGCAAGACAGCAGGCGGCAGCCACGCTGAGAGCCTTCGCCGAGGAAGACCCACAGGAGTTCGAACGCCTTGCCATGGAGGCTGCCTCGCGGAAGAGGTTCATGAGCGAATGGCTCGTCGCCGTAGCCACAGGCATCCACGGCGCCTCCCTCGGCATCATGCCCTCCATCTCCATGGCATCCATCAAGAAGAGGCTGGGCATAAAGGGCATCATCTCCCATGCCGACAGGCAGAAGAGCTACAGCCGCCTGCTCGCCAATCTCAAGGAATACCGCCGCACACGCGACCCGAAGATAGAGGCAGAGCTCGACCTCGTCTTCAACTCCATAGACCCTGACACCTGGAAACGCTTCTTCCTCGGCCAGTCGCCGAGGATTCAGGAGAAGATGTGCGACTTCGTCAACCCCATGCGCATGGCTGAAGAGTCGGAGATACGTCTCGAGGTGTGCCGCATGAAATGCATAGACCGCAACAGGAAAAACGACGGATACTACCGCCTCTTCCTCCGCAAGGGACAGGAGACGCTCATGGTACACTTCAGCCGCAAGAACGGTTTCGTCCTCTACCTCATCTACCTCATGGACAGGAAGCGCCGAGGCGACACCGTAGACACCCTGCCGCTCGCCGGCTGCCGCGGGATGTTCTGCCGCCTCTACTCCATGACCTACGGCCTGAGCGGCGAGGAGAGCTTCGATGACATGATGAGGACATACAGCACTGACAACGAAGCGCAGCAGAGAGGACTCTATACCGTGCTCAAGAGCATACGCAACGACATAGGCATCACATGCGAGAGGATGGGCGAACCGGCAGAGCCTTTCGTCCTGCAGAGCGTCTCCTCACACCTCGCCGTACTGCCCGAGCACATCATCCTGCCGCTGGAGATTATGAAACAGTATGATGTTAACGCAGGTTGAAGCAATTCAGTAAACACCAATCGGCGTTTCACGCCAGGGAGGACGCACCACGGTACGTCCCTACACTTGTGGTGAGATACAGCATGAAGTTTTGCGGAGCTGGTGATGTTAACGCAGGTTAAACCAGCCTCATAAACACCTGATAGACTATATCTTAACAACTCACACCAACAAACACATGGCAAAGAAGCCTCGTTTTGCGGAAATATTACGACCTTTGCACCAAAACTTAAACCGTTAAGAAGGTCGTTTTTTTTCTCGCAAGCTGAACAAAGATTTTGGCACAGATGGGACAGAAAGGGATTTTGACTTGTACTGGAAACGCTGACAAGACTGTCGGAAATGCAAGTACAGAAGATACATGGGAAGACGACATAAGGAGCATGGTGGCGGTAGTGCGCCTCGAGACAGAGGAGCATCATAAGCCTTCCGTGCCCGACGACAGCGAGATTACCGCACTGATACTGAAACGTATAGGAGAGAGCCGGCACGCCTTCTCCAGTGATGGCGAGCGCCGCAGATATTTCGGGAAGATAGTGCGCGAGACGGTCTGGGAATATGCCAACAGGGCTGAGGCAGACATCATCATAGAGCGTCTGAAAGCCGGCGACCGCCTCTTCACACAGCAGTTCTTCTACGGCACATCACGCCACGAATGCAACATCAGCCGGTTGCGTTCAAGGACATCAGCATACATAAGACAGCAATACCAGGTAGACATAAGCATCGAGGAGTTCGGCAATATCGTGTACGCACACCTCTGGAACAACGGCACATGGAGCCCGCTCTGCTCCTACGCCGGGAAAAGCAGCTTCTTCAGCTGGCTGGAGAAGGTTGCACGGCGCGAAGTGATGAAGGTGCTGGAGGAGATGAAGATAATCTCCGTACACCGCGAGCGCACGGCAGGCAACACACGCCTGCTCGGAGTGTCGGTGCCAGGCGAGGCATGGAGGCTCATCATCACCGAACTCATGCCGCCGGGACAGGCCTGCGACCTGCTGCTGGCATCGTTCGTGGAACATAAGGACGAGAGCGTCATGGCGCAGGAGCAGGGCATGGACACGGGAAGCCTCCACGAAACCCTGGCAAAGGCAAAGGCATGCCTCAAGGACAGGCTCATCTGCCACGGAGGATACTTCGAGGAACTGGTGCTCCGCGACAAGAACGGACATAATATAGAGGTGTCCACTTCCGCCGCAAGAGACCTCGCAAGACAGCAGGAAGACAGCAGCGACACAAGTCCGCTGGCAGACATGCTGGGAGTGAACCTCGAGCCCGGCGAACTGGAAGACAAGGTGATAGAGTTCCTCTACGGCTTCTCCGAACGGCTGCCTTGGAGCGAGGAAGACCGCATGCTGTGGCAGATGCGCTTCATCGAAGGCACCTCGCCTGTAGAGATAGCAGAGAGATTCGGCAGACCGCGCTCCTGGATAGACAACCGCTACTCGCGGCTCAACAAGAGATTCAACACCGCCATAAGGACATGGTGGGAAAGGAATTCGGAATAAGAAAGAGAGAATACGACAGAGAATACATATATATATTACCGACATAAGACAAAAGTCACACTAAAAAAACATAATATGGGAATGAAGACATTTACACTTAAGACAAGATTCATCCGCATGCACATGCTGTGCCTGCTTCTATCGGTATTCCTGCAAGATGCGACAGCACAGGTGAATGTGGAAAAAGCGCATTTCCGCGGCAAGGGTATGGATATCAGAGATGTGGTCCTTGGCGGTGTCACATCGTCTGATGCTACCCGCATAATGCTCTACAATGTCGGACAAGACATGTTCCTTGACGCTGGAGGATACTGGGGCACACGCACCACGACATACACCGTAGGCCTGCCACTGGTACTGAGACAGCCATCTGCCGGAAGATACATCATACAGGGACCGTTCTCCGGAGATCTAGGCCAAATCGTCGGACTTGTACTTGACCAGAACATCACCAAGCGTGGCGTATTCTTCGACAGATCCCCAAACTCCAGCGACTGCTATTGGCAGTTTGAGGAAGTGAAGGAAAGAAGCACTGACGACGACAAGGTCTATCAGATAAAGATCTCCGCTTCCGACAATACGGAATATAAGCTCTGCAGCAACAATCCCATGACCATAGCTATATACAACGGCGGAAACAACAATCTTGTAAAAGCCCTGACTGAAGAAGAGATAAAAGACAAAGACAGCGGAAACAAAGAAAACACATACTGGAAGATAGTCTCTGATAAGCAGATGATAGATCTCTTCGATGATACATACACCAATGAGACACCTGCCAATGCCACCTTCCTGTTGCGCGCACAGAACTTCAACCGCAACAATATGTATGTCAACTACAATTACGGACGCGGATGGCGGAAATCAGGAAATATCGATTACAAGACGGACTTCACTGGCAACGTGTTCAACTCTGACGGAGAGGATTGCGTGGAATATGAAAACTACGTAGCCCCAGTATTCGGAATGTTCTACTGCGCTGACTTGAAGAAAGGACAGGCTGGCGCGAAACTCTACCAAACAGTGACAATATCCAGAAGCGGCTGGTACAAGATAGAATGTCAGGGACTGTACAACGACAAGGACGGCACAAGGGAACCTTATGCCAAGCTCTACGCAAGATTTGACGATGCCGCAGAGGAGTTCACTTCAGGATGGGCTTCAGTACCACTTCTCAAGAAATCATACGGAGAAACAGAGGAGCGTCTCAGCAGAGTAGACTACAACGAGGAGACATTCAAGTGCTTCTATGATGACTACGGCGAGGAACATACATTTCTTGCTGACGGTATCTCTGACAACAAGATATCCAACAAGTTTGAGGCTGCAGTGGCATTCTACACCGGAATATATCCGAATTCCGTGATGGTATACGCAAACATCCCTGAGGGAAAAACCAAGGAACTCGAACTCGGCATAGAGGTCACAGAAAACATGGCGGATGATGAATACATATACATCGATAACTTCCAGCTGAAATACCTCGGCACAAGCTTCACACTCAATGACGAATGGACAGACTTCAGATGGGGAAGCAAAGCTGGCGACAACGTATCAGAAGACTACGGACATACGTATCAGAATAATGTGCTCATCCTCAAGCGTGCTCTCGCAAACGGCAAATGGCACAGCATCTGTCTCCCGGTAAACCTCACGGCACAGCAACTGAGAGAGACATTCTCCTCAAGCGTGAAGCTCGCCAAACTGTCCGACCCTATATCGGATACATACAACTGTATAGAGTTCCGGCTCGTGGACCTCAACAAAGCCAATGAAAGCGACATAGTGATGAGAGCGGGCGAATGCTATATAATAAAGCCTGGTGCCGGAAACCTCATGACAAACGGAGAAATACAGATAGGCGATATGGGCAATGCCACAATAAAGGCTCCTTACTATGTCATACCGCGCGTATCGCTCAACAAGAAGGAATTCGCGACAGACATCCTCAACATGACAACCGGCTCGGAGAACTTTACCGAAATCCCCGGTCTGGCGTACAACGAAGACGGGACATTCGAGCAAGGAAGGACATACAGTGTGAATGGCACAGAATGCCGACTCAAGGTCTACGCTACATTCGAGAACAATGCCACAGCACCGGCTGGCGCGTACAACTTCTTCGAGGGAAACCTCTATCACTTCAAGAATCCTAACCGTCTGGAAGGATACTCATGGTGGATAGTAGACGAGCATCCAGGCGGCAAACTTGCCAATCATACGCTGTCATTCCGTGCGTCGCTGAACGGCATAAGCGACAATACCGCTACGGCTATCGAGGGCATGACGGAGGACTGCAACTCTCACGAGGCGTCTCAGACAGTGTACAACGTTTACGGACAGGCCGTGCGCCGAGGCACGACATCTCTTGCAGGATTGCCAGGCGGGCTGTATATCGTGAACGGGAAGAAGACCTTCATAAAATAATGGAAATAATGGAAAAGGAGAATAAAGAAATGGAGAACGTAATGAAAAAGAAACCATACACAGTACCTGACATAAAGGTGGTGAAAATGGAACAGGAGAGCATCATGGCACAATCATGGAGAGTCTATGACGGCAACGGCAACCTTGACGACAAGGGTACCGTGATAGAGGGCGACCTGCCAGGAACCAACACCAATCCGGCAAAGGACGCCAATCCGTTCTCCGGCGACTGGGAATTGTGATAAAGTAACATATATCTTTTAGTACCGTGAAAACATAGATTGCACAGGACAAGGCCGCTCTCCTCGGCCTGTGTCCTGCCCATAAAGGGAAAATTCTGATGCCGGAAGGCATAAGTTTATAGTGTGTGGAAAGAGAGAGGAGAAGGCGCAGTCCGATGGCCGTGAGGTTACGGGCTGTGCCGCTTTTTCTTCTATGCGGTTATACGGTTATGAGATATTAAGGTTAGCAGAGATAACCGTATAACCGCATGTAACCGTAAAACCGCATCTTATCCGAAGAATCCCGGCTGTGTGTACTTTATGCCAAGCTCGTCGTCTACCGTGGCGATGATGCCCTGCACCTGTGCAAGGCCGAACATACGGCCGAGGAACGAGTATCCGGCGTTGTAGCCCTTATCCTCGTCGCCGAGCATGGTCATGCCATGGTCTACGCGCATAGGGAGCTTCTGTGTCGAAGGCTTCCTTGTCTGCATGCGGCGCTGCTCCTCCTTCTCGAAGATGCGTGCCAGTTCCACGAGATTGGCGCGTCCGCCGAGATGACTTGCCTCCGTGAAGTCGCCGTTAGGGAAGATATAGCAGGAGCGCAGGTGCACGAAATGTGTGCGCTCATGGAATTTCTCCGCCAGCGGAGTGAGGTCGTTGTGTCCTCCTGCCGAGAGGGAACCGGCACAGAATGTCAGGCCGTTGTGCTCGTTAGGGACAGCGTCGAGGAACCACTGTATGTCGTCCTCGCAGTTGACGATGCGCGGAAGTCCGAGGATAGGATACGGCGGGTCGTCAGGATGCACGCACATGTCTATGTCATACTCGTCGCAGATAGGCATGATGGCCTCGAGCCATGTCTTCATGTTGTTGCGCAGGTCGTCCTTCGTCACGCCGTCATAGAGCGCGAGGAGCTCACGGAAAAGCTCTACAGGCTTCTCGTCGCCCTCCTTGAAGTTGCCGGAGACGAAGCCCTGGGTCTTTATGACGATATTCTCCACAAGGTCGCGGTCGTATTTCGCGTCCGCCTTGGCGCGGATAGCCTCCACCTCTGCCATGAGGTCGCGTCCCTGAAGGGCTTTGGAGGCATTGGAGCCGTTGCCCTCTATGATGGCTTTCCACTCCTCCTCCGCGCCTTCGCGCTTGAGGATATGTATGTCGAAATATGCGAACTCCGCCCAGTTAAAGTAGAGGTTGGAGGCTCCGTTAGGGTTGTCGTGGAGGAGGTCTGTGCGTGCCCAGTCGAGCACCGGCATGAAGTTGTAGCATACGCAGTGTATGCCCTCCTTGCCGAGGTTTGCGAGCGATTCCTTGTACACCTCTATCTGCTGGTCGCGGTCAGGGCCGCCATATTTTATTGTCTCTGTCACGGGGAGCGATTCCACTACGCTCCAGCGCATGCCGTAGCTTTCGATATACTCTTTGAGGTCGCGTATCTTCTCGCGTGTCCATACTTCGCCGAGCGGCACATCGTGTAGCGCGGTGACTATGCCTTCCACGCCTATCTGTTTCAGCATGGCAAGAGTGATCTTGTCGTTCTTGCCAAACCATCGCCATGTTCTTTCCATTTTGGTTGTGGGTTTTAGGTTATTGGTTGTGGGTTTTAGGTTATTGGTTGTGGGTTATACAGTAGCTATAGAACCTATAACCAATAACCTAAAACCCAAAACCATATTTTACATTGCCGTTACATTGAATCCTCCGTCTACTACGGCGACGGTGCCGGTGACGAACTTCGCGGCGTCGGACATCAGGTAGTGTATCGTGCCGCAGAGCTCTTCTGGCTCTCCCATGCGTGAGAACGGTGTCTGCCGGATGACATCACTGCCGCGCTGTGTATATGATCCGTCAGGGTTGGTGAGGAGCGCGCGGTTCTGCTCCGTGAGGAAGAATCCCGGTGCTATGGCGTTGACGCGAATGCCCTCGCCGAACTTGCGTGCCGCTTCCTGCGCCATCCAGGCTGTGAAGCTGTTGATGCCGCTCTTTGCCGCAGAGTATCCGCAGACGCGTGTGAGAGGGCGGAAGGCGGACATCGAGGAGAAGTTGATGATGCTTCCCTTACCCTGTGCCACCATCGGCTTGAGGAATATGCGTGTAGGTATCACGGTGCCGGTGAGGTTGAGGTTGAGCACTGCCTGGAACTGGTCAGGCTGGAGGTCGAAGAAGGTCTGGTCAGGACCTACCACGGCACCTGCCATATTGCCTCCGGCGGCATTGAGGAGTGTGTCTACCTTGCCGTATTTCTCCACGATATAGTCGCAGGCGGCCTGCATGGCCTCTTCGCTCATGACATCCATCTTGACAAATTCGCAGACGCCTCCTGCTGTCTGTATGTCAGAGACGATATCTGCGCCGACATCAGCCTTGCGTCCGCCGATGATTACTTTGGCGCCTTCGAGTGCCAGATACTTTGCGATACAGCGGCCGAGGATACCTGTGCCGCCGGTGATGACTACGACGTAGTCCTTGATGTTGAATAGGTTAGCCATTTGTTGGTTGTTTGGTGGTTTAATTGTTTGGTGGTTTGGTGGTTTAGTTGTTTGGTGGTTTGGTTGCTTGGTTTTATAGTCTCAATAGTCGTTATAGTCTCAATAGCCATTAACCAAACGACTAAACAACCAAACCACCAAACCACTAAACAGACCATACTGCGCCGTCAGCTGTGTCCTTTATGACGAAGCCTGCTTCCTGGAGCTCGTCGCGCAGGCGGTCGGATGTCGCCCAGTCTTTCTCTGCCTTTGCCTTGGCGCGCATCTCGAGCACCATGTCCACGGCCTTTCCGAATGCTTTCTCCTTTGCAGGGTCGGCACTGCCCTCGGCAGGCTTCAGTCCGAGGATGTCCTCCATCCACAGGTGCATGGTCTCCGAGAGTTTCTGAAGGTCGGCGGCGGAGATTTTCGCCTTGCGGTCGACGAGGATATTCACCTGTCGGCATGCCTCGAAGAGCAGTGATATGACCTCCGGAGTCTGGAGGTCGTCGTTCATGGCGTCATAGAGCTTCTGCGGGAGGCTCTCCACAAACTGCTGTATCTCCGGCTGGGAGCCCTTTGCCGGCTGTATGCGCATGAGGTCTTTCAGCCCTGCCTGCAGACGCTCCAGTCCCTTCTCTGCCGCTATGAGGGCATCGTTGGAGAAGTCGACGGTGCCGCGGTAGTGTGCTGAGAGGATGAAGAAGCGTATCGTGAGCGGTGCGAAAGGCTGTGTGAGGAGCTCGTGGTCGCCCTTGAAGAACTGGTCGAGGGTGATGAAGTTGTTGTATGACTTACCCATCTTCTTGCCATTGATGGTTATCATATTGTTGTGCATCCAGTATTTCACAGCAGGGTGTCCCATGGAGGCCTGTGCCTGGGCTATCTCACATTCATGGTGAGGGAAGACGAGGTCCATGCCTCCGCCGTGGATGTCAAACTCGTCGCCGAGGTATTTCCTGCCCATGGCGGTGCACTCGCAGTGCCAGCCTGGGAAGCCGTCGGACCATGGCGACGGCCAGCGCATGATGTGTTCCGGCTGAGCCTTCTTCCACAGGGCGAAGTCTGCCTGGTTTTTCTTCTCTCCCACGCCGGCGAGCGTGTCGCGGCTGGCGTCCTTGACGTTCTCGAGCGAGCGTCCAGAGAGTATGCCGTACTTGAAGTCGTTGTTATAACGCTCTATGTCGAAGTATACGGAACCGTTGCTGACGTATGCGTATCCGTTGTCGAGAATCTGCTGCACGAGCTGCTGCTGCTCTATGATATGTCCTGTGGCGTGCGGCTCTATCGATGGCGGCAGTACATTGAGCTTCTCCATCGCCGAGTTGAACCGGCGTGTGTAGTGCTGTGCTATCTCCATCGGCTCGAGCTGTTCCAGCCGTGCCTTCTTGGCTATCTTGTCCTCGCCCTCGTCGGCATCGTGCTCGAGGTGTCCCACATCGGTGATGTTGCGGACATAGCGCACCTTGTAGCCAAGGTGGCGGAGATAGCGGAAGAGGATGTCGAATGTTATAGCCGGGCGCGCATGTCCGAGATGTGCGTCGCCGTAGACTGTCGGTCCGCAGACATACATGCCTACATTAGGAGCGTGGAGCGGTTCGAAGCGTTCCTTCTGTCTGTGGAGGGTATTGTAGATGAGAAGTGTCTGGGTCATGGTTTGTTTGGTTTTTGGTTGTGGGTTATGGGTTGTACGGTTTATGCGGTTGTATGGTTTTACGGTTATTGGATTCGGATCCTGTGAGAATATTGCGTAAACTGTAGGGACGTACCGTGGTGCGTCCACAGCCGGCGTGAAACGCCGATTACGCTTTATCTTAGTCTTTCCAATGCTCTTGTCTATCAATTCGACCAAACCACAGCTCGGCGTTTCACGCCGTGGCGGACGTACCACGCTCAAGTCCCTACACTTGTGGCGAGATGCTGCAGGCGGTTTTACGGTGATACCGGGATGGTAGCCGGAATAGCCGATATAGCCGGAATAGAAGCCATTAAGGCTGACTCGGCTATTGTGGCTATATAGACTGCGACCGCAAGGGGCTTTCCGTCTCCTCGTGGAGGGTCACCTTTCGTGTGGCGGAGTGTCACCTTTCGTGTGGTGAAAGGTGACGGTCTGCCGTGTGAAGGGTCACGGTCGTGACGGCAGGCGTCATGTGGCACAGCCTGTGCAGACGGAAGCCTACATTATATTAACTGCAAAGTTACATAATTTCTCTGTAAAAAGCTCATTGTTCGTGAAAAAAATGTACCGCTTCATGTAAAAAATCAAACAAAACGCATCATATAAAGTCAGAGTCTTAGTTATGGCATTAGTCGTTCATATACCTGTGCAGACTCATTTCCACAATTAGCTGACATTCTGAAATATTCTTTTGCCAAAGCGATTTCTCCATTCTTCATTTTGAGTAAAGCCATATCAAACAAACATGAAGCAAAGAGTGATACACTATGTCTATCTTTATTTGTATCCAATATACATAACTTATGTTTCAACAAATAAGAACGCGATACATTAAAGTTTTTCATATATAGACTAAATGCCTTTTCATAAAAAGAAAATGCAACCGATAGCCTATCCATATTTTTATAGCAAAATGCAATACCAGAATAAGCCATAGCAACATCTGATAAACGTCCAGTTTTCATGGAGTATTGAATCATATGTTCATAGGAACATATAGAACTTCTATAATTTTCCATATTCATATATGCGTGGCCTTGAAGACTGTATAGGCAAGACAAAGAACTTTCATCATTAAGATTTTCATATACCCGCAAATAATCATCTACTACCTTAACAAGTTCCTCCCATTCTTCCATATAATGCAAGACTCTGCATTTCTGAAGATAAATAATTGGTGGCAAATCCTTGCCTTCATACGTCTTCAGCCTCATATGATAAGAATCTATCAATTCACAAGCCTCCATATACAATCCTGCCTCTATGATAGAGTCGACTCTCTCAATAATGGTGAGTTCTGTAAAGGTAGGTTCTGAAATCTCATTTCGCTTTTCCTCCCTCCCCATCGGTCTGTGCATAGCCTGCACAGACGGTCAAGAGCGACAGCAAGAGTGTGTGGATACGTTTCATGAACAGATGCTTTATATTCTATTATGTGCAAAGTTACACATTTTCTATATGAAAATTTCATTGTTTGGGAAAAAAATGTGTAACTTTGCACAAAAATTCAAACAAAACGCATCATATAAAGACATGGCTTATACAAGATTGACTGCCGCAGAGGCAGCGCAGATTATCAAGAACGGTGACACACTGGGTCTCTCCGGCTTCACTCCGGCAGGAGCCCCGAAGGCTGTCACCAAAGAGCTTGCCGCCATTGCCGAGGCCGAGCATGCCGCAGGGCGCGAGTTCAAGGTGAACCTCTTCACCGGCGCCTCAACAGGACAGAGCACCGACGGTGTACTCTCTCTCGCCAATGCTATCGGCTACCGTGCGCCGTATACCACGAACAGCAATTTCCGCAAATGCGTCAACTGCGGCGAGATACGTTACAACGACCTGCATCTCAGCCACATGGCACAGGAGATTAGATACGGATTCATGGGCAATGTCGATGTAGCGATACTTGAGGTCTGCGCCATCGAGGAGGGTGAGAATACATGCAAGGCATATCTCACCTCGGCAGGAGGCATATCACCTACCGTGGCACGCCTCGCCGACAAGGTCATCCTGGAGCTCAACAGCTTCCACCATCCCGAGGCAGGACTCCTCCACGATGTCTACGAGCCTCTCGACCCGCCTTACCGCAAGCCTATAATGATCACGTCCGTCAAGGACCGCATAGGCACGACTTATGTCGAGATTGACGCCAAGAAGATTGTCGGCGTGGTGGAATGCAACATCCCTGACGAGGCACGCGGCTTCAAGGGCGAGGATCCTGTGACGACACAGATAGGCCGCAACGTGGCGGAATTCCTCGTGAAGGACATGAAGCGCGGCATCATTCCGCCGGAGTTCCTCCCGCTGCAGTCAGGCGTGGGCACAACGGCAAACGCCATACTCGCGGCTCTCGGACAGGACCCTAACGTCCCTGACTTCAACATCTACACCGAGGTGTTGCAGGACGCCATCGTCCCTATGCTCCTCGAAGGACGAGTGAAGGACGCCTCTACATGCTCCCTCTCCGTCACTAACGAATGCCTGAAGCAGGTGTACGACAACCTTGACTTCTTCAAGCAGCATCTCGTGCTGCGCCCTTCAGAGATAAGCAACTCGCCGGAAATCATCCGCCGACTGGGAGTGATTGCCATAAACACCGCCATAGAGGTGGACATCTTCGGCAACGCCAACTCCACACACATATCCGGCACAAGAATGATGAACGGCATAGGCGGCTCGGGCGATTTCGAGCGCAACGCCTACATCTCCATCTTC
Source organism: Prevotella sp. (assembly GCA_029054825.1). Lineage (GTDB taxonomy): Bacteria > Bacteroidota > Bacteroidia > Bacteroidales > Bacteroidaceae > Prevotella. The sequence continues at coordinate 12,408 of JAIDEM010000029.1, forward strand.
ACCTGTGCCTCAACGGCAAAAGACGGCGTGATATCCTCCATCGTACCGTTCTGCTCACACCTCGACCATACGGAGCATGACGTCAATGTCATCGTCACCGAGCAGGGCGTGGCAGACCTCCGCGGAAAGTCGCCTATGCAGCGTGCACACGAGATAATAGAGAACTGTGCACACCCTGACTACCGCCCGCTGCTCCGCGAGTATCTCAAGATAACTCAGGGCGGACATACACACCACTGCCTGCCGGCGACATTCGCCATGCACGACACGCTCCAGCGTAAGGGCGACATGCATCTCACGGACTTCTCGGAGTATATGAAGTAGGAGGCGCGACGGCTTTGCAGTCATGTATGGTTATGCGGTTATACGAATATTACCTCTATCCCGGCTGTCCCCAAATAACCGCATAACCATACATGACCGCAAAAACCGTACAACCGTACATGACCGTACATGAAACACATCAGTCTCTACATACTGGCTACACTCGTGCTTGCCGCCTGCGGCAGGCACGAGTGTCCGTTTTCCGGCAACGGTGAAGACAGGGACTCCATCGCCGTCACCGCAGACATCCTCCTGCCCACGACACCAGTACGCGACCAAGGCGACACCGAACTGTGCTGGATATACGCCATGCTCGCCACGATAGAGACCGACCGCCTCGCCGAGGGCGACTCCGTGACGCTCTCGCCGCTGTGGCTGGCGCGCCACTCTCTCGAGGAGCAGGCCACAGACAGATACCTCTCGGGACGGAGAGTGTCGCTCCGCGGCACACTGCCCGAAGCCATGCGTCTCCTCGAGACCTACGGCATAGTGGCATGGGATGCTTATCGCCCTGCAGGACAGTCGCCGTCGCGCTCCGTGGCGAGAAGGGCGGAGACGCTGGCATACACATTCTCCCGACACCGCAAGGGACTGGAACAGCTCCGCCACGCCATGGACGATGCCCTCGACAGCACCCTCGGCCCGGCTCCGCGCAACGTCTTCATGTTCGGCATGGAATATACTCCGCAGGAATTTGCCCGCAGCCTCTGCCTGTCAGGCGACTGGAAGGCATACACATCCTTCACCCACCACCCCTTCCATGAGCCGTTTGTCGTGGAGATTCCCGACAACAGGCAGCGTCATGAGGCTATGAATATCCCTTTAGACAAACTCCTCTCCATGACCCTCAAGAGCCTCAGCTCCGGACATCCCGTAGCATGGGAGGGCTCCATGACTTTCCTCCGTGAGGGAAAGGAAGAAGAATGCAACACAGAAGGAAAGGACACCAACGCCCTGCAACGCCGACGCCAGCAACTGTTCGAGACCCGCAGGCTCACCGACGACCACTGCATGGCCATCGTGGGAACGGGACACGACAATGAAGGCCGACGGTATTTCATCATGAAGAACTCATGGGGCAAGGACTACGGACACGGCGGATATGTCTATATCTCCGAACGCCAGTTTGCGCTCTCCACGATAATGATCATGGCAAGAGACATATAGCAGTAGCCGGAATAGGCTCTATAGCTTCTATCACCATATAACCGTAAAACCTAAAAGCGAAGCGACCGCATAACCGTATAACCGTATCCCACCACAAGTGTAGGGACGTACCGTGGTACGTCCTCAGACGGCGTGAAACGCCGATAGGTGTTTTAGTTGTTTAGACAAGAGACTATGTAATTGAGAACCGGCAGGTATCATCATCGGCGTTTCACGCCGTCTAAGGACGCACCACGGTACGTCCCTACAGTTTACGCAATACTCTCGCAGAATAAAATACCTACCCCACATAACCGCACAACCGTATAAACCGTACGTAAAATCTCGCCACAAGTGTAGGGACGTACCGTGGTGCGTCCGCAGACGGCGTGAAACGCCGATTAGTCGTTTGGTTATTTTGAGGAAAGATATTCGGAAATCATGCCAGAAGACAGGCAGATACGGCGTTTCACACCGC
>JAIDEM010000003.1 GCA_029054825.1 Prevotella sp.
CCATGCGGCGGCTGCCATGACGGCCATGAACATTGTCAGGATGAGAATCATCATCCTCGACATGCTCGACGGCTTGTATGGCATCTTTGCCGACTTGATGATGGTGTATGCCGGCGTGCGCTCCTGTATCTTTGCCTTGGCGGAGTTCACCTGTATGTTTATCTGGTTCATCATCGTGAATGCCGCCTGCATCTTGTTCTCCAGCTCGTCGCGCTTGGATATGTATGCCTCAAGCATCATGTCCTGGTTGGCATCGCAGTAGCTTGCATATTCTGCCTGCGCCTTCTGGTATTTCGCCTCTGCCTCGCCGTACAGCTTGGTGTAGTAGTCGAGGTCGTTGTGCGCCTTCTTGGTGCGGTAGGCTGTGATGTAGTTCTGCAGGCGCTGCTGCAGGGTGTCTGCCATGATGGCCGCCACCAGCGGGTCCTGGTCGGTGACGGTGATGGTTATCACACTTGTCTTCTTGTCCACGGAGCATCCTATGCTCTGGGAGATGGCCTTGCACATCTCCTCCTCAAGCCTTGATGTCTTGAAAGGGTCAGCTTTTCCCTTGCCGCCGCCGGCCGGCTCCTGCGGTTTCAGAGCTTCCACGAGCCATATCTTCGGATACTGCCAGAAAGGTATCTTGGTGTCCTGCATGAGATGGTCGAAGTATGTACGCTCCGTATCGTCGTTCTTCACCCTTACAGGGACGGTGAAGAGCGTATGGATGAAGTCGTTGGAGGTGAGTATCTCCGGGTATATCTCCGGATAGATGGCATCCATGCTCTTGCCTGTCTTGCCAAGGTTTATGCCGAACTGCGATGCCATGTCGGCAAGATTGCTCGACAGTCCTATGCCGCCGGCAGACAGCTCCGGCGCCAGGACGACATCGGCAGTGTATGACCTCGGCGACGAGAATGCCACGATAAGACCCAACACTGCTCCTGCCGCGACGGACACAGCCAGTGCTTTACGCTCTTTCAGCACCGCCTTTACCGCAGCGATGATATCTATTTCCCTTGTGACTTTTTGTTTTTCCATATTCTTATGTTATGATACGAAATGTATGATTCCTATATTTCCTAACGGTTTTTCATCATTAATATTGTATATATGCGGATTTTATCCGCCATACTGTCAGAATAGTTTGGCAAAGATACGTTTTTTTATTCAGACTTCCAAATTGTTTTGTCGTTTTTTCAAATAATCCAAGTGTACGGCAGGGACATGGAGACGGAGGCGTTTTGGCATATATCAATGTTTTTTCGTGTCAGATTGTACCGCGTTCGGGTAAATTCTTCTCGGAAACAGGGGAAAAATGTCTTGATTATGGAATAAATGCATATTTACATTTGCCGTTTTCGAGAAAAATGAATATCTTTGCATGAGTTATGCGGTCTTACGGCTATTCCGGTTATACGGTCTTACGGTTTGCGGCTATTGATTCAATATATCGGCTATTCCGGTTATATCAACAAAAAACCTACCCCCTCCACAACCCACAACCCCATAACCGCAAAACCGCCCACAGCATCTCACCACAAGTGTAGGGACGTACCGTGGTGCGTCCTCAAAACGGCGTGAAACGCCGAGCGGTGGTTTGGTGGGTGTTGGTGGTTTGGTGATAGATAATTTGCAAGGCTGCAATAAAGCGTATTCGGCGTTTCACGCCGTCTGAGGACGCACCACGGTACGTCCCTACAGTTTACTCAATACTCTCACAGAATAAAACACCTATAACCCATAACCCAAAACCGTAAAACCTAAAAGCGAAGCGACCGCATAACCGCAAAACCGCCCACAGCATCTCACCACAAGTGTAGGGACGTACCGTGGTGCGTCCTCAAAACGGCGTGAAACGCCGAGCGGTGATAATTGGTATACAAGAGCATTAGAAAGGCTGCAATAAAGCGTAATCGGCGTTTCACACCGCCTAAGGACGCACCACGGTACGTCCCTACAGTTTACTCAATACTCTCGCAGAACCCCCACAACCTAAAACCTACAACCTACAACCCAACACCCATAACCCCACCCACCAAACGACAAAACAACTAAAACAACCAATATGAAACTACTATCAACACTGCTTCTCGCATTCGCGGCGGCACTGCCGTCCGCGGCACAGCAACCGGCATTCCCCGGTGCAGAAGGCTTCGGCATGTACACAACAGGAGGCCGCGGCGGCACGGTCTACCATGTCACGACCCTTGAAGACAACTCACAGAAGGGCTCCCTGCGCTATGCCCTCAACAGAGTGGGACCGAAAACCATCGTCTTCGATGTCTCCGGCACGATATGGCTCTCCAGCAAGCTGCCTATAAAGCAGGGCAACGTCACCATCGCCGGACAGACGGCTCCGGGCGACGGCATCTGCATAGCAGGATGGCCTGTAACAATCGAGGCGGACAACGTCATCATACGATACCTGCGCTTCCGACTCGGCAACGAGAACGTCGACCAGCATGAGGGCGACGGCCTCGGAGGCTTTGACCATAAGAACATCATCGTGGACCACTGCTCCGTATCGTGGAGCATAGACGAGTGTCTCTCCATCTACGGCAACCAGAACACCACCGTGCAGTGGTGTATAGTAGACCAGAGCCTGAACAACGCCGGACACGTGAAGGGCGCACACGGCTACGGCGGCAACTGGGGCGGCTCGGGAGCATCATACCATCATAACCTCATGGCTCACCATGTCTCCCGTGTGCCGCGTCTCGGCCCACGCTACACCACACAGCTCGACGAGCGCATGGACATGCGCAACAATGTCTTCTACAACTGGGCAGGAAACGGATGCTACGGCGGCGAGGCGATGAACGTGAACATCGTGAACAACTACTACAAGCCGGGCCCGGCCACAGACAAGGCGAGCAGCAGGGTGAAGTACCGCATAGCAGGCATAGGCATCCGCACCAACGACTACATAAAGACTTATCCTGACTATGCGCCTACACTGCACAAGTGGGGCACATTCTATGTCGCAGGCAACGTCAACCCTGACCACAAGGACAAGATCACCGCTGAAGACCAGTGGACACATGGCATCTATGCACAGGTGGAGACAAACAAGGTGGACAATACATTCACGGAACAGGTGAAGAAGGACATGCGCCTCTCCGCACCGATAGACTTCCTTCCTGTCACCACACATACCGCAGAGCAGGCTTACACGAACGTGCTGGCATACGCCGGAGCATCGCTCAGCCGCGACTCACACGACTCTTACATCGTAGAGGATGTGAAGAACCGCACGGCTTCGCACACCGGCGAAGGATGTCTGCCGGGCATCGTCAACGACCAGTACGAGGCAGGAGACTTCCCGCAGCTGAAGGAGGAGTATCCTGATGTACGTGACTCTGACGGCGACGGCATGCCTGACGAATGGGAAGACGCCAACGGACTGGACAAGTACAACGTTGCCGACGGTGCGACAGTGACTGCCGACGGATACACCAACCTCGAGCATTATCTCAACTCTCTCGTGGCGCATATCACCGAGGCGCAGAACGCCAACGCCGCCACGGCGATAGAGGAGATAAAGGGCGCATCGCTCGCCAACACTCCGCAGAACAATAACGTCTATACCCTCGACGGCCGCTGTGTGCGCAAGGACGCCGAGAGCCTCGCGGGACTGGCGCGCGGGATGTACATACACAAGGGCAAGACGGTCGTCATAGACTGAAACCATGACCGCCGCTCCGCCGCATGACGGATGGGGACGGCGACAGGATAAAAAGAGTGAATGAATCGCTCTCCGATATGCAGAAAACAATGGTCTGCATGGAGGAGAGCGATTTTTTTTCTGGTGTGGGTTGTAGGTGTTAGGTTTTGGGTTGTAGGTGTTAGGTTTTGGGTTGTAGGTGTTGGGTTATAGGTTGTTGGTTAAGGGTTGTAGGTTGTAGATGTTTTTATTCTGTGAGAATGTTGCGTACAGTGTAGGGACGTACCGTGGTGCGTCCTCAGACGGTGTGAAACGCCGGTTACGCTTTATCTCAGCCTTGCAAATTTTCCATCAACTAAACGGCCAAACGGCTGAACAACTGAACCGTCACTCGGCGTTTCACGCCGTTTTGAGGACGCACCACGGTACGTCCCTACACTTGTGG
>JAIDEM010000030.1 GCA_029054825.1 Prevotella sp.
TTGGAGTTGAGCTTCATAAGTTGCTCGATATGCTCGCGTGTGTTGCTGAGACGCGGCACCTTGTGCTGTCCGCCGAGCTTGCCGCGCTGCTTGAGCCATGAATGGAACAGTCCCGGACGGGCCTTGACTATCTCAAGAGGCTGGAGGGTGATGCCCTTGAAACGCTTCGCCTCATAGTCTGAATTGATTTCCTGGAGCTTGGCGTCGAGGAGCGAGGCGAAACGGTTGAGGTCTTCCGGCTCACGGGAAAACTCTATGAGCCACTGGTGGCGACACTTGCCGTCATCACCCATGAATACTGGGGCAGCTGTGTATTCCAGCACCTCCGCGCCTGTCTCGAGACACGCGTGTGCCAGTCCCTGCTCGGCGTTGTCCACGATGAGTTCCTCGCCGAAGGCGTTTATGAAATGCTTTGTCCTTCCTGAAATGAAGAACTTGTAAGGGTTTATGCTCGTGAACTGCACGGTATCGCCTATGACATAGCGCCAGAGGCCGCAGCTTGTGGAGATTACCATGGCGTAGTTCTTGCCTGTCTCCACGCCCCACAGCGGCACTACCGTAGGCAACTCAGGCTTCGCGCCCATAGGAGCTGCGAGATATTCGTTGAGCTTGTCCAGCTCAGACATAGGCACGAACTCGTAGAAGACATCGTAGTCGAGCATCAGGAGCATGGACTTGTCTTTCAGGTCGCTCTGTATGCCGAAGAATCCTTCCGATGCGTTGTACGTCTCCTCGTAGTGCATGTCTGACTTCGTGATGAGCTGCTCGTACTGCCTGCGGTAAGGAGTGAAGGCTATTCCGCCGTGGAAGAACACCTCAAGATTCGGCCATACCTCCTCAAGATGCTGTTTCCCCGAGATTTCCATGACACGGATGAGCACGGAGAGCATCCATGACGGTACTCCGGAGATGTTCGTGACATTCTTGTTGAGCGTCTCCATGGCTATACGCTCCCTCTTCACCTCAAAGTCGGAGAGAAGTGCCGTCTGCTTCTTCGGCACCCTGACCATATTTGCCAGCGGATTGATATTCTCTATAAGTATGGCTGAAAGGTCGCCGACAAGGGAGTTCTCCACATTATAGTTGGCCTGATGTGAACCTCCGAGAATCAGTGCACGTCCGTCGAAGATGCGCGATTTAGGATTGTTCATCAGATACAAGGCAACAGAGTCCCTTCCTCCAGCATAGTGTATGCCTTGCAGACCGTCCTTGGAGACAGGGATGAACTTTGACTTGTCGTTGGTCGTTCCAGACGACTTGGCGTACCATCTTACCTTTCCGCGCCAGAGAATGTCCTCCTCGCCGCGACGCATGCGGTCGATGTCCTGTTTTAGGGACTCATAGTCGTTGAGAGGCACATCATGGGCGAATGTTTCGTACTTGCTGATTCCCGAGAAGGCATATCGTCTTCCATACTCAGTGTCGTCAGCACGACAAAGCAGACTCTCCAGCACTTTACGCTGAAGGTCTGCACCGTGATTGATATGTTCCTGCAGTTCGCGCTGCCTTCGTGAGAAGTAGAGCTTCTGCGCTATGCTTGTTATACTCATTAATTAATTGCTTGGACGGTTATGCGGTTATGCGGCTGGTTATGTGGTGATGGCCGGAATAGCCGCTATAGACTAATATCCGCACAACCGCTTAACCATAAAACCGCCTAACCGCACAACTGTATTCTATTCCGGACGCATGACAACATTGAGCTTGTTGCCGTGAGCGAGGACAGCATTCTTAAGGAATGCAGAAATCTTCTCAGGCGTTACAGCTTCGACAATCTTCTTGTAGTCCGTCTGCCCGTCAATGCCGTATTTGGTATATCCGTCGATTATGCCAGCCCAGTGGCCGTTCTTCTTTGCGTCAACGTCAGCATCCTTGAGGAGGTTTGCCTTGACCTTTGACACCATCTCTGCATCAGCAGTCTCTGCGAGCTTGTCTATGTCTTTCTTGATGAGTTCGAGAGCGAGGTCTACCTTCTCCGGTGTAGAGATAGGAGCGTAAACCTGCATCATGACTTCCGAGCCGAACTTGTAAGGCGAGAGTGAAAGATAAGCTCCACAGGAGTAAGCAGCGCCGGCATCCTCACGTACATCTTTCAGAAGCATCTGCGAGAGAACCTCTCCGACATAGGATGCGAGAATCTCGTTTTCAAGAGTATAGTCTGCCTGTGCATGGAGAACCTGAAGTACAGTAGGCTGTGGTGTCTCCATCTTACGCTTGAAATCCTTGACAATATCACCTTTGAACAGTGTGCGGATATCTGTAACTTTGGCCTTCTTTCCCTTTCCAGGAAGAGATGCTATATACTTGCATATGAGCGGACGGATGGCCATTTCGTCAAAGTTGCCTATGATAGTGAATGTGAAATCATTGGCATTGGCGAAACGCTCACGCATAATCTGCAGACAACGGTCGAGGCTTACATTCGGGAGGTCTGCCACTGTGGCAGGGGCAAAGCGTGGATTGTTGCTGTAGAGAGCCAGCGTCAAGGTGTCAGAGAGTGCCGTAGCAGGCTGAAGGTCACGGTTCTTGAGCTGTGTCTCAAGACTCTTCATGAGTGTGTTATACGCCTTCTCATCCTTCTGCGGTGCTGTAAAATAGAGATAGAGGAGCTGCATCATCGTCTCGAGGTCCTTTGGTGTAGACTGGCCACGGACACCGCTGTGCACGAGATTGCTAAGGTCCAGACTTACATTAGCCTGCTTTCCTGCAAGGGCTTTCTCAAGTTCGTTATTTGTGAAATTGCCGAGACCGACAGTTCCCATTATCGAGTTGATGAACTTCATGTTACTGTTGTCTGCATCACCATACATGCATTTTCCGCCATCAGCCCAGCCACGGAGCAATACTTCGTCATCCTTGAAGTCTGTCTTCTTGAGGATGACCTTCGCACCGTTGGAGAGAGTCAGCTCGGTATATCCCAGTACATCGTTCTTTTTCTCAGACTTTATCTTGCCAGCCTTAAGCATATTCTCCTCAGAGATGAGCGGTTCGTTCTTGGTGTTGTCCACCCATGCTGCCACAGCCTCGTTGCGTCCCTCGGCGACGATGGCCTTCATGTCGTCTACAGTAAGATACTGTGCGCCATCCTTCTCCTGGGCGAAGCAAGCGACTACAAGGTTCTTGTCCTCATTGATTGTTATAGACTGCTTCAGTCCCTGATTGATGATATCGAGAGGTATCTGCTGTGCAAGAGCCTGCCATATCTGGTAGTCCAAATCAGGATCTGGCATCGCGGCACCGTCAAGGTAGTGGTTGACACACTGGCGGTAGAGCTCTGTGTTCTTACGCTTGTCACGGTTAGAGTAATCTTTCTCGCGCTGTGAGAGGAACTCTTCCTTTGCACGGACAAACTCGCCGCCTGTAAAGCCGTATTCCTTCAGTCTCTTCAGCTCGCGCACTGCCGCAAGGAGAGCCTCTCGCGACTTGCCTTCCTTGGCAACAACGGTAATGTCAAAGGCGTCCTTTGTCTTTGAGTAGATATAGCTGCCGTATGACATGGTGAGCTGTATGAACGGGCAGTCCGGCTCCTGTGACAGTTCACGCATACGAGAGTTGAACATCATGCATACGAGGTCGCTGAGATACGAGTTCATGTACTCCGCCTGCGTATTCATCATCTCACGAGGGAGCGGATCACTCTTCATGTCTATCATGAAGATTGAATACTGCATTTCCTTGTCCTTGTCGAAAATATAGATAGCTTCCTCGTTGTCCGGGACTTCCACAGGCTCTACATGTGCAGCATTGGCGTGAGCCTTGATGTTGCCGAACATCTCCTTTATCATCTTCTCCGTATGGTCGACATCGATGTCACCGATAACGATGATTGCCTGATTCTCCGGATGATACCATTTCTCGTAATATGCGCGGAGAGCCTCAGGCTTGAAGTTGTCCACGACCTCCATCGTGCCGATAGGCAGGCGATGGCCGTACTTGCATCCTGGATACATGGCTGGGAGATTCCTTTCCAGCATACGCTGCATGGCAGAGTTGCGCATAGCCCACTCACCATGTATCACGCCGCGTTCCTTGTCTATATCGGCAGGGAGCAGCAGGAGACCGTTGGACCAGTCCTGCAACACGAGGAGGCAGGAGTCGAGAGCAGTCTGGCGTGCTGTAGGCACATTATCTATATTATATACTGTCTGTTCTATTGAGGTATAGGCATTGAGGTCTGCACCGAATGCCACGCCAAGTGTGCGGAGGTATTCTATCAGTTCATTGTCCTTGAAGTGTGTGGAACCGTTGAATGCCATGTGCTCAAGGAAGTGTGCGAGACCGCGCTGGTCGTCGTTCTCCTGTATTGAGCCGACACGCTGTGCGATGTAGAAGTTCGCCACTTTCTCCGGGAACTCGTTATGACGGATGTAATAAGTGAGACCGTTGTCGAGCTTACCGATGCGCGTTTTAGGGTCAGTCGGCAGTTTCGGCAGCGTCGGCATCTGTGCAAGTGCGTAGGAGAGCACGGCAAACAGAGCAACGATGACAGTAAGAAACTTTTTCATTTTGTGATGTTTTGTTTATTATAATTATTGTACGGTTATACGGATATTACACGGTTGTGCGGTGCAGGTCCAGCGAGAGTATTGCGTAAGCTGTATGGACGTACCATGGTGTGTCCCTACACTTGTAGTGAGATGCTGCACATGCGGTTTTTATACGGATATGCTCCGTGGTGAGATGCTATGGGCGTATACCTTATATTATTATAGCAGTCGCCGTGTGAGATACCTTACAGGATAATATACCGACAGGAAGCCTACGGCTATCACCGTGACAAATATCACGGCAACGTCTGAGTAGTGGACGCTGAGCGGATAGGCATCGATGATGAATGTGCCGCTGGAGTCGCCCATCCTGACAAGCCCGAACTCCTGTTGCAGCCAGCAGAGGAGCAGACCGAGAACGGTGCCGAGCACCGCACCGACAACGGAGATGAGACTGCCCTCTATGAGGAATATCCTCTCCACGAGCCTGTCTGAGGCTCCGAGATGTCTCAGCGTGCGTATGTCGTCCTTCTTGTCTATTATCAGCATCGAGAGCGAGCCGATGATGTTGAAGCAGGCTATCACGAGGATGAAAGTGAGGAATATATAGGCTATGAGCTTCTCTATCTTCATGATGCGGAAAGTGTCTTCCTGCTGCTCGAAACGGTCCTTCACTACATACTTGCTGCCGCAGATGGCGCGTATCTCCTCCTTCGCCTTGTCGATGTCCGTGCCACGTTTCATGCGCAGTGCAAGACTTGTTATCTCGCCCTGACGGAAGAAGAGGTTGCGCGCGAAGGTTATCGAGGTGAGAATATACTGCTTGTCATACTTAGCCTGCTTGACGGAGAAGACGCAACCTGGAGACATCAGCGAGTCGACATTGAACGCATCCTCCGGATTCATCATGTCAAGCTCTCCGTCGCGCTGCGGCGCATAGATTTTCAGCCAGTCAGGCCAGTAGGCTCCCGTGCCGAGATCTATCGCCACGCGTATGCCGAGGACGCCGTATTCAAGGTCTGCGGCATGGAGCGTGAAATCGCCGTCACCGACGAGTATGCTGCGTATATCGGTAAGGTATCGGTAATTATCCTCCACACCCTTCACACGCACTATCATCTGCTTGTCTCCATAGACGGCAAGCGCCTGATCCTCGACACACTCCGTGGCAACATCGACCTCTGGGAGCGCCTTGATGCGGAGCAGTAGCGGGTCGTCTGCCGGCGACGATTTTCCCTTTGCCGGAGTAATCTCTATCTGCGGGTCAAAGGATGTGAAGAGCGACGCCACGAGGTCATGAAATCCGTTGAACACGGAGAGCACAATGATGAGTGCCATGGTAGCCACCACTACTCCTATGACAGAGATGCCGGAGATGATGTTTATCGCATTGGTGCTCTTCTTTGAAAAGAGATACCTGCGTGCTATGGTGGTGGCTAAGGACATGAGCGGTTATACGGTTATACGATTGTACGGTTGTACGGTTATTGGATTCAGTTTCTGTGAGTATATTGTCAACAATGTAGAGACGTACCGTGGTGCGTCCGCAAACGGCATGAAACGCCGAGTTATAAGTTACATTATTCTTCTAAACCAGACTGTTCAATCGGCGTTTCACGCCGTGGCGGACGTACCACGGTGCATCCAGATACGGTTGTAGATGTGGGCTATGGGTGCCGAAGATCCTATTCCTTGAGAAGCTCGTCGATGCGCTCTATATAGTCGAGGGAGTCGTCTATGAAGAAGCGCAGCTCAGGTATGATGCGCAACTGGTTGCGCACACGCTGCCCGAGCTCATAGCGTATCTGTGCCTGGTTGCCGTTGACATTCTTGATGATTTCCTCTCCCCTCTCTGACGGGAAGACACTAAGGTAAGCAGTGCAGATGGAGAGGTCAGGGCTTATCCTTACACGTGTGACGCTGACCATTACGCCATGCATCATGCGGGTCTGCGACTGGAATATGAGGCTCAGCTCCTTCTGAAGGAGACGTGAGATGCGGTTCTGTCTTGTCTCTTGCATGTCTTTCTTTTTTTATGTTTCTTACATTTCCCTGGAGACAGCGTCCATTGTTCCGGAAGAAGAGACGGCAGAATACTGTATATGAAGCCTTTGACAGGCGCGTAAGTCATATTGTCCACTTTTCACTTCTTTTAGACGCATTATGCTCCTAATAAACTACAAAATTACTCCAAATATTTGAAAAACAAGTCACAATTATATTTTTTTAACCCGAACACTCCTATTTAGATATATACAATACAGCCACGAGCCCTCCGCCCACGCTTCTCTTGCTGGGAGAACATGAACGGGGCTTCTCCTCGCATGCGGCAATTTCATCGACATTCATACCATTATTTGACCTGACAAAGGCGTTTTACGAGATTCAGACATCTCCGGACAGTGCCTCGTTGGAGAGAACATTAGAACCGATGTGCCGCATGTCGAGATGCAGACCTATGCTGTATATGCCTGTCTTGCGTGAGGCGAAGTTCCCATCAAGGTTCACCCCCAGTTGTCGCGCCTCGTAAGTGCCACGGGAGCACACCCTCGAACAGTCTGAAAAGACCCTCAGGCACCACTATAAATCAGACATATACACAAGAAAGAAAGCGAAAGAGTTTTACAATTCTTTCGCTTTCCTCTTTTGGTGTTATAGACTAAATGCAGCAGACTGTTTCCCGGCAGTCATCATTCCAGCGGATAATACTCCTCGAAGGATGTCTCTGCATCGGCACGCTCTGCCTTTGTCATGGCCTCCACGAGAGAGTTGCAGTAGACTTCAAGGTCTGTGTAGTAGCCTTTCCTATCGAGAGTGAAGGTCGCGGAGTTGTCTTTTCCCACAGGAAGGCCATGGGCACGCTCCCACTCATCAGGTATGCCGTCGCCGTCCGTGTCGAAGCCGGCAGGACGTGTGGAAGTCCCGAACGTCTTCTCAGTATATCCGTTGACATCGGCGACAAAGTCGACAAGCCCCCACGTCTGTGTTATCGAACCTTTATATGTCGCCGTGCCCGTCTCCACCTCCTTCATGTAGCGCGCATCCACCTCATCGCGGTACAAGGAAGCGCCGCTGTATGCCAGCACTTTCGCGTATGCCTTTTCGGCAGAGTGTGTGGTGATGTCGCCCGAAGGGCAAGGTTTCTCCATCCTGACAGGCACGCACATCTCGCCGTTCTCGTTCTTCACGTGCTTCACGGCGTCACCGTAGAAGTTGTTGGTGTCCTTGGAACAGACGACACCGCCTATGCTGTACACGCCGTCGTCATACACCACGCCGTCCCAGTCCTTGCCGGCAGTCTTCATGCCTGCCACGGTCTCCGTGGTGTTGCCTGAGATATAGTAGCGGCTTGTCATGCCGAAAAACTCCGGATGCTTACGGGTGGAATTGCCGGGAACGGAGACCGACATGATGGTGACACACTCCTCGTTGCCTGTACCGCGCGGACCAGCCTTGTAGTAGTTGTTCACGATGTTCACCTGTCCTCCGCCCGGACCGCCGTAGCATGTCCCCTGAGCGTTGTACATCAGACAGTTGCGCAGGTCTACATTCTCCGCCTGCACGGTGTTCTGCCACTTATACAAGCCGTAAAGCCTGTTGTCCTTATAGCCCTCCCAGCCGTAACGCGCGCCGTTGAAGCGCGGTCCGCGGTTGGAGACGTGAGCAATGAGGTTATGATGGAAGCTCGCGAGCTTGCCGCCCCATATACCGCCGAAACCGTGCGGTCCCTTAGTATGTCCGGGATTGGTGAGGCTCTCGGCGACGGTACACCACTGCATGGTGAAGTTGTTGTTGTCGTAGAACGACGCCACCTCATCTATGCTCCATGAGAAGGAGCAGTGGTCGAGGATTATTCCCGTCTTGCGCGTTGCCGAAGAGGCGTCGGCATTGTCGTTGACATTGCGCTCCTGACCGCGGCGGAAGCGTATGTAGCGTATGATGTTGTTGGACTCCGGCACGACAGTATAGTATCTCACGGTGATTCCGGGGTTTGGAGCCGTCTGCCCCATTATGGTCGTGTTGCGGCCAGTCTCGAGGTCGCTTTCCAGGGCTATGACACCGCCGACGTCAAAGACGACAATCTTACTATCGTCGCCCAGCACCGCCTCGCGCAGCGAGCCAGGACCGCTGTCGTTAAGATTCGTGACGTGCACGACCCTGCCGCCACGCCCTCCTGTGACATAACGGCCATGGCCTTCCGCTCCAGGGAACGCCGGAGCGGATTCAAACTGTGCCGCCGCCACAGCCGGCAGGACGGCAAGAAACATCGAGAACAGCTTCTTCATATCGTTATTGTTGGTTAGTTCATGTCAGTTTGCAGAATACGACGTCATCGCCATGAACGTCGAGATACATTTATTTATAATACATGTATCGGGAAGCCACTCCCGAAGGTATGAGAGAATGACTTCCCGATATCAGTCGCCTTGTGTAATGCAAGCACCATTTGCTTCTTGAAAACTGCAGGTCAGTCCAGCGGATAATACTCCTCGAAGGAAGTCTCAGCATCAGCGCGCTCCGCCTTTGTTATGGCCTCCACGAGAGAGTTGCAGTATACCTCAAGGTCTGTGTAGTAGCCTTTCTTGTCGAGAGTGAAGGTCGCGGAGTTATCCTTGTCCACAGGAAGGCCATGGGCACGCTCCCACTCGTCAGGTATGCCGTCGCCGTCCGTGTCGAAGCCGGCAGGACGTGTGGCAGTCCCGAACGTCTTCTCAGTATATCCGTTGACATCAGCGACAACATCTATGAGGCCCGGCTTCTTTGTCACAGACCCCGTATAGGTAGCCGTGCCCGTCTCCACCTCTTTCATGTAGCGCGCATCCACCTCGTCGCGGTACAGCGAGGCACCGCCGTGCTCCAGCACTTTGGCGAAAGCCTTGTCGGCAGAGTGTGTAGTGACGTCGCCCGAAGGGCAAGGCTTATCCATCCTTATAGGCACACACATCTCGCCGTTCTCGTTCTTAACATGCTTCACAGCCTTGCCGTAGAAGTTGTTTTTGTCGAGAGTGTACATGTCGCCCTTGATGTTGTATGTGCCCTTGTCATAGCTGACGCCGCGCCAGTCCCTGTTGGCAGTCTTCTTTCCTGCCACGGTCTCTGTAGTGTTGCCCGAGATATAGTAGCGGCTTGTCATGCCAAGGAATTCGGGATGATTATCTACAGAGTTGTCCGGCGCCGCCACGGAGATGGAGGTGAGACGCTCCTGATTGCTCTTGCCGCAAGGACCGGCCTTGTAATAGTTGTTGACGATGTTCACCTGTCCTCCGCCCGGGCCGCCGTAGCATGTCCCCTGGGCGTTGTACATAAGACAGTTGCGGAAGTCGACATTCTCCGCCTGCACGGTGTTCTCCCACTTGTATTTGCCGTAAGCCATATTTTCATTGTAGCCTTCCCATCCGAAGCGCGCGCCGTGGAATCGCGGACCGCGGTTAGAGACGTGTGCGATGAGATTATGATGGAAACTCGCAAGCTTGCCGCCCCATATGCCGCCGTAGCCGTGTGCTCCCTTGCTGTGGCCCGGATTGTTGAGACTCTCGGCTATGGTACACCACTGCATGGTGAAGTTGTTGTTGTCGTAGAAAGATGCGACCTCGTCTATGCTCCACGAGAAGGAGCAGTGGTCGAGGATTATGCCTGTACGGTTTCGTGCGTAGGATGCGTCGGCACCGTCATTGATGTCACGCTCCTGACCGCGGCGGAAGCGTATGTAGCGTATGATGTTGTTGGACTCCGGCTTGATGGTGTAATACCTTACGGTGATTCCCGGTGCAGGAGCCGTCTGACCCATGATGGTCGTGTTCTGGCCTATCTTCAGGTCTTTGTCAAGGGCGATGACACCGGCAACGTCAAAGACGACAATCTTCTTCTCATTGCCCTTTACTGCCGCGCGCAGCGAACCGGGACCGTTGTCATTGAGATTGGTGACATGCACCACCTTTCCTCCACGGCCTCCAGTGACATAACGGCCATGACCTTCCGCCCCGGGGAATGCCGGAGCGGAATCGAACTGCGCCATTGCTGCCACGGGGAGGACAGCGACGAGCATTGAAAATAGTTTCTTTCTCATATGATTAATATATTGTTGTTTAGTTGTTTAGTCGTTTGGTTATTTGGTGGTATCAGCATCTCATCACAAGTGTAGGGACGTACTGTGGTGCGTCCGCCACGGCGTGAAACGCCGATTGGTGGTTTGGTCGTTTGGCAGAAAGAGACTTGAATATCATGAACAGTCATCAGATACGGCGTTTCACGCCGCCTGCGGACGCACCACGGTGCGTCCCTACACTGTTGGCAATATACTCACAGAAACCGAATCCAATAACCGCATAACCGCCTAACCGTGTAATATCCGTAAAACCACAACATCCGTCATTCCACGACCTTTGTGGATATGCGGCGGTTGTCGCTGAGAGTCACAGTCTTTATCTTCACGCCTTTAGCATCGGCACTTACAGGCTGGCCCTGCAGATTACAGTAAACCGTGGACACTACCTCGGCGTCTGCGGCAGGAATATCGGCTATTGCAGTAGACGCGGAAGAGGGATAATACTCGTCTACGCCACTGACGGCATCGGCGTTGCCGCCCTTCATGATATGCTCCACAAGCTGATTGCAGTACACCTCGAGATTGGTGTACCAGCCGCGGGTGTCCAAAGTGGTCTTCAAGGCATCGCTTGCATCGTTGGGATTCAGGCCGTGGGCTATCTCCCAGGCGTCTGCCATGCCGTCGCCGTCCGTGTCAAAGTCAGCAGGACGCTTAGACGTGGCGAGGTCCGGATAGGAGGCTGTCGTGTTGTCCGCTGTCCCTCCAGGGACGTTTATGACATCAAGAATGCCCTGCGTGTCGGCATGTCCGCCTGTGAATGTCACCGTCCCTGTCCGCGCTTCCTCCATGTAACGGGCATCGACGGCATCGCGGTGAAGGCTCGCGCCGCAGTATTCGAGCACCTTCTCGTATGCTGTCCGGGCGTCATGCGTAGTGACATCGCCAGCCTCTATAGGGCTGTCGAGCCTTATCCTTATGCAGTCCACGCCGTCAGAGTTCTTCACGTATGTCTGGTCCTCACCGTATCTGTGCTGCGGGTCGTTGCAGTACATCTCGCCATTGATGTCGTAAAGGCCTCCGTCATACGCTACTCCCTGCCAGTCATAGTTCTCGGGACGGGCGGCGGCGGTGACGTAATTGCCGCTGATGTAGTATCGGCTGGTGTATCCCGGGAAAGGGTTGCTTCCGCCGTTGCTGGCATCAGACTTGGAGACAAGTGTCACACGTGTCTTGTTGGCAGTGCCCGGACCGGCCTTGTAGTAGTTGTTCACCATGTTTATATATCCTCCTCCAGGACCTCCGTAGCATCCGCCCGTGCCCCAGTTGTACATGACACAGTTGCGGAAATCCACGCGTTCCGCCTGTATGGAGTTGGCATACTTGGTATTGTCGTAGCCTGTCCAGTTGTATCGTGCTCCGTTGAAGCGCGGCGCACGGTTCTGCACATGCGTGATGTAGTTATGATGGAACGACGCTCCCTTTCCGCCCCAGATGCCGCCATAGCTATGGTCACCCTTGTCATGTCCCGAGTTGAGTCCCTCGCCTACGGTACACCACTGCATGGTGAAGTCACGGTTGTCATAGAAAGACGCCACCTCGTCTATGCTCCATGAGAACGAGCAATGGTCGAGAATGATATTCTTGTGCCGGCGTCCCCACGTCGCGTCCGCCCCGTCGTTGACGTCTTTCACCTGCGAACGGCGGAAGCGCATGAAGCGGCAGATGACGTTATCGCAATTTGTAAACTCTACAGTGTAGTATCGGAGCGTTATGCCCGGCGCAGGAGCTGTCTGTCCGAGGATGGAGGTGTTGGACAATATGCGCAGGTTGCTTTTGAGGTCTATGTATCCGCCGACGTCGAAGACGATGGTCTTCTTGCCGCTTTGGCTCAGCGCCCAGCGCAGGGAACCGGTGCCGGAGTCATTGAGATTGGTGACGTGTACTATCTTTCCGCCGCGTCCGCCTGTGACATAGCGGCCGAAACCTTCCGCTCCCGGGAATGCCGGAGCTGTCTCTGTCTGCGCCATTGCCGTCAATGGCAGGGCTGCAAGGATAAATGAAAAGAGTTTATGCTTTATGGATTGCATGTATGGTTGATGGTTTTTGTTTTTTTGCGGTTTTACTGTTAGGCGGTGATACGGTTTTACGGTGATAGCCTTTTATAGCCGGAATAAGGGGTTGATGGTTTTGGGCTAAGGTAAAGGTTAGGGTTAAGGCTATGGTTAAGATCTACCGAGCCACGGTCATTTCCCTTTCACGGTCTTTCGCCCGTTGCTCACCGTGATGCCCGAGACATAGTCGCCGACAGGCTGGCCGGCAAGATTGAATGCCCTGGAGGTCACGCGTCCCGATACAGGGACAGACGTTATGGCCGTGGCATTGCCGAACAGTGTCGCGCCGGCATGTGTCCCCACCTCCTCGGGGACGAGGGATGGCGCAAACGGAGTATAGTCGTAAGGCATGGCGACCTCGCCTTTTGTCGCAAGACGGTAGTTTGTCCCAGGGGTCTCCACGATATTCTCGCGGCTGACATACGCCGTGGCATTAGAGGCGGAGAAGCATTTGCTGACGCCCTTGGCAAAACAGTTGCCCTCGATGAGCAGCGTGGATTTATTGCGTGCCTGTATACACGGCGAGGAGTTTCCCTGACAGTCGTAGTAGTTGTTGACTATATGCAGCGTGCCGTAGCGCACCATTGGCATACGTGCCGAGCAGCCTGCGCCCCAGACATTGTTGGCGAAAGTGATGTTGAGCTTTCCCTCGTCGTCGGGCGACTCTTCCGCGCTGCACACGAGATTGGTGAAGGAATGGGAGTAGGAACGCTTCGTATAACTGAATGTGCACCAGCTGACGGTGATGAAATCAGACTGCATCGTGATGTCGAAATTGCCGTCGAGACCGTCCGTAAACTCGCAATGGTCTACCCAGACATTCCTCGAACCGGTCATCTGCAGCAGGTCTGTGCCGCCGACATCGACAGAGCCGGGGCCGATGAACTTCAGGTTGCGCACGATGATGTTGCTGCACTTGGACATCTGGAAGATACCTGCCTGACGGTGGTTCTCGTTGCCGAACATGTCAATGAGTTCCTGACGCGTATGCTGCTCCTGCTCTTCCGCGACATAGACGCCATTGCTGAGATAGCCGCCTGTGCCTGACGCGCCGCTCATGGAGAGCACTCCGGCATCGTCAAGACGCTTGCGCACGGCATCGGTGACATACCACTGTGTGCACAGCCGCGCACCGTTTATGCCGAGCAGGGTCTTGCCCGACAGGCCGCTCATGGGCACTGCCTTGGAGAGAATGAAGTCTCCTGCCGCGCCGTCGAAGACCACCACGCTGTAGCGGGTCACGGCATCGAGTATCTCCATGCGCATGTCCTTGCCGCTGGACTGCAGAATCTTCACCTTCCCGGCATCGATTCCCGTGCAGGGCCAGTCCTTTACACCGCCGCCGGTGACGTCGAACATCTCGGAGCCCGGCTCGAGCGACGTGCGCAAAGCCATGCCAAACGGCTCGTTGCGGTCATGTGCCGACTGGCCGTATGACGTCATGCAGAGGGCGGCGCACAGCACGGACATGATGACATTCCTCAGTTTCATGGTTATTCTTGCGTATATAGTCTTTGTTTCTATTTAGATATAACGTGCGTTATCCGCATTTATTGTGTGAGAGATGTAATAAAGTATGTGAAAATACGCTGTCTGCTTTTCATACGGGATGTATATATCTCTCAGTCACACTGTATCGCCCGGCACATTATCATGGGCGATACAGTGTGACTGAGAGATATATACATCCCGTATGAAAAGC
>JAIDEM010000031.1 GCA_029054825.1 Prevotella sp.
AAATACAAGGTATTTGGAAAAATATTATTATTTTTGCAAAACAAAACTAATAAAAGACAATTTTACCATGGCATTGTCATGTGGCAGTGTCTGCACCTGAAAGGTGTCAAAAACAGCTTTATGTTCATAGAAATATCCCCCAAGGACATCGTCGATATAATCCTCGTCGCCTCCCTGCTCTACTATATTTTCCGCCTGATGCGCGAGTCCCGCTCGCTGAATATCTTCATAGGCATCATGGTGTTTATCGTTGTCTGGCTCTTTGTGAGCCAGATATTGGAGATGCGCCTCCTCGGCAGTATCCTCGACAAGCTCGTCTCTGTCGGCGTACTTGCCATAATAGTGCTTTTCCAGGAAGAGATACGCAAGTTCCTCTACTCTCTCGGCGCGCGTCAGCGTTTGGGAGCCTTCATGAGATTTTTCGGCAACAAGCATGCCTCTGACGCTCCCGATATGAGCACCATCATGCCTATTGTCATGGCGTGCATGAACATGGCACGCCAGAAGGTCGGCGCGCTGATAGTCATAGAGCGTGTAGCTCCTCTCGACGACATCGTGGCGACGGGCGACGCCATAGATTCCAATATCAACCAGCGTCTGATAGAGAACATCTTCTTCAAGAACTCCCCTCTGCACGACGGTGCCATGATTATACGCAAGCGCCGTATATGCGCTGCCGGATGTATCCTGCCCGTGGCTCACGACCAGGATATCCCCAAGGAACTGGGACTGCGTCACCGTGCCGCGCTCGGCATATCGCAAGACTCTGATGCCATAGCCATAGTGTGTTCCGAAGAGTCGGGACGCATCTCGGTGGCTATAAAGGGCGAGTTCCGTCTGCGTCTCTCTGCCGAGAAGCTGGAGGCTCTCCTTACGGAGGAATTGCTTGTGAAGAAATAGCGACACGGACATTTTTCATGTGAAGAAAGATTGTATAAGGATAAAATGGGTAAAAGAAAATACAGAATACGTTGGGATCGTGTGTTCCTTCTTCTTGTGTGTCCTGTGGTATTGCTGTGCCTCGCTGTCACGGGAGTTTATCACGCTGCAATAGGCATATCGTCGCTTTTTTCCGGAAAAGCCCCTGCGGCGGGCGATACTGCTGTCGTCAGGACGCTGTCGAAGGAGATGCTCCTTGCCGACAAGGCCATGACCGGTCGCATAGACAGTTTCATGTCTCAGCCTATGCGCCTTGACCGGAAGGATATCGCCGTGAGTGTCTATGACGTGACGACAGGCAGATATGTCTACAACCTTAACGACCTGAAGCTCCTCCCTCCTGCATCGTGCATGAAGCTCCCCCTGGCGGTGGCGGCGATAAAGACCCTCGGCCTGGACCACCGTTACCACGAGTCTCTGCTCGTCCGCGGCGAGATAAGGCGCGACACGCTTGTCGGCACGCTCCTCCTCCGTGCCGATGCCGACCCGTTGCTGGAGGATTTCCACGGTCTTGTCAGGCAGGTGCGCGGCAGAGGGATACGCCATATCCGCGGCAATGTCATGGTGACACTGGAGTGTGAGGACACCCTGCGGCAGCATCCTACGGCAAAGAGATGGGATATACCATACAACAAGACTCCTCTTCTCCTGAAGGGCAAGGCGCATGTCACACGGCGTCTGATAGAGTCGTTGCGCATGGGCGGCGTGACGTTCAAGCGCGACGGCAGTGTCCGTCCGACAGGGAAATACCATTATGCCGCCACCTCTTCACATCCGATGCGTGCCGCCCTGATACCTGTGCTTGCCAACAGTTCCAACGTCAGGGCAGAGGCTATTTTCTATCACCTTGACTACAAGGCGGGGCTCCGTCCTGAAAGGAAGATAAGCTGGACATCTCCGCATGCTGTGGAGACATTCCTCAGAAAGACGTTCCGTGACGACAGCACACATGTCATGAAAGGATTTGTCATCAACGACGGCAGCGGTCTCTCTCCC
This sequence comes from Prevotella sp., assembly GCA_029054825.1. Taxonomy (GTDB): domain Bacteria; phylum Bacteroidota; class Bacteroidia; order Bacteroidales; family Bacteroidaceae; genus Prevotella. The sequence continues at coordinate 1,936 of JAIDEM010000031.1, forward strand.
GACAACAGACTGAATGCAAGGTTCCTGGTGGAGGTGTTGAAATATGTGCATGGCGACAGGCAGATGTATGAGTTCTTCCGTGACGAGGCTCTTGCCACACCGTGCGACAGTGTCCGTCGCGGTTCCCTGCTCTCACGTATGTCGCGACCGGACCTGCGCGGCAGGATTTTCGTAAAGACAGGCACAATGGTGACTATCGGAGCCTCTTCCTTGGCAGGTTATCTGCAAGGGCTTGACGGCCATGAATACATATTCTCCATCATAAATGTCAATTCTCCTGTGGCGGAGGCGCGTATGTTCCAGGACCGCCTGTGCCGCCTCATGATGACTGGAAAGACGCGGTAGCGGCCGGCATGTACGGTTGTTCCCGATCGGTTAGGTTTGCCGGTGACAGCCGGAATGGAAGTAATAGAAGCTACCGAGACTATTCTGCTATTACTGCCATTGCCTGCTGTATTCGTAAAACCAAATTTCCATAAGTAAGTGAACAAAATTAATGTATGATATAAAGCACAGTTATTTTTGAGATGTTTTTCGTTTTGGAACGAAGAAGCATAGCGGGCTATGTGACAGAGGGAAAAGACTGAAACAGCCAAAAAGAGCAAGCTTTACACATACAAGATTATGCCATTTACTTGATTCCATATAGTATCGTTTAATTTTGTTTGCTTACTTACATAGCAAAGGGTTACCTTTCGCATGACAAAGGGTAACCTTTTGTTGTGTAAAAGATAACCTTTCATCATGTAAAAGGTGACCTTTCATAATGTCATTTGAATATTCTGGACAATATTTTGATAATCAAGAATATACGAAAAGCATACTGATAGATGCCTTGCCACGTTGCATCGCAGCTCGCATCGCTGTGGAGGCATATCATTTTCCCTGGCATCCGTATCTTGTTGGTATGTCTGTCAGCCTGTAGTAACGGGATTTTTTGAAACGATAAGATACGACATAGTTTGCCTGTTGGTTGTATATAATTCCCGTATCCACCATCAAATTTTGATTGAAATGTGGAAATATTTTAGCCAATATTACTTTGTTTAGCTGATTTTTGGTAACTTTGTAGCCAAAGGATGCGAGTCTGTCACAAACATATATGTCTGAATAGCTCAAGATACTTGATAATGCAAGTCGACAAAGAACGTCCTGTGGTTATTTGATAAAAAACATATGGCTAAATCAAATCGAATATTTTTGCAATATTAGAAGGCAATGGCAAATATTTTCAGTAGATTATTTAGTTCCTTCAGAAAGGAGGCGCCAGTAGTTCCTACGAAAGATTTACTCAAGCTTAACGAGTTTGAGGTTTACTTGCATACCCTGCTTGATTGCGACAAATACCTTGCGAAGAGCGATTACCTTCACCTTGTTGACGAATATGCAGACATTTTTGCCACGTTCAACAAGTTGCAGGAAACATGCATGCTGGAACATTATTGCAACACCAATAATTGTGGTATAGGGAGAGTGAAGAACTTCATCCGGTGCTATCAAGAGTTGAAGGAGGATAAAGAGTCGTCGGTTATCAACAAGCACAACGAACAGTTCTTGTCTGACCATTTAGCTTCTGAAAAATCATATCTTGATAAGATTCTTTCAGAGGTTGACCCTGATATAAAATTGGATGACGAGCAACGGAGAGTGGTGCTGTCAGATGAAGACTATACACTTGTTATAGCTGGTGCCGGTGCAGGAAAGACAACTACGGTTTCTGCAAAAGTGAAGTATCTTGTAGAGCGCAAAGGTATTCGTCCGGACCAGATTCTCGTCATCTCATTCACAAACAAAGCAGTTGGGGAATTACAAGATAAAATCAACAAAGCGCTGAAGATAAATTGTCCTGTAACAACATTCCATAAGACAGGTTACGCTATTCGCAGAAGACAAGAAACCGACGAGCGTGTAAGAATCGTTACAGAGGGCTACATGTTCAACGTGGTGAATGACTACCTCAAGCACAATATCCTTGAGTATCCAGAGCTTGTAGATAAACTGATTCTGTTCTTTGGTAACTATTTCGATGCACCATACGAGGGGGAAGACCTGAATTCATTTTTCAATTACATTACGAAAGCGAATTTCACGACCTTGCGCGGCAATATGGATGAATACACCGAGAAGGTCATTGACCAGCGTTCCGGTCGTCACGTCACAATTGCTCATGAATGCCTCCGCTCATTACAAGAAGTTATTATTGCAAACTTCTTGTATATGAACAATATTGAATATACTTACGAAAAGGTCTATCCTTACAATATTCTGCGCTCACATAAGCCTTATACTCCTGATTTCACCATAACACAAGGTGATAAAGTCGCATATATTGAACACTTTGGCATAACCGAAGATGGTAGGAATAACCGCTATACACAAGAGCAGCTTAAAATCTACACGAAAGAGGTTAATGACAAGATTCTGCTCCATCGCCAGCATGACACAGACCTCATCTACACCTTCTCTGCTTATAATGATGGCCGGGACTTGCTTGTGCATCTCCAGGAAGAACTTGTTGCTCATGGATTTGAGCTGAAACGCCGTCCGTCAAAAGAAATATTTGAGAAGATAGTCAGTACGGAAGAGAATAAGTACATAGCTCGTCTTGTGAAGCTTGTGTGCACATTTATACAAAACTTCAAGACAAATGATTTCGTGATTGACGATTTCACTCGTTTCCGCACCACGTCTTCCAACGAACGAACAAAATTGTTTCTTTCTATCTGCGAGCAATGCTATCTGGAATATAGCAAGCGTCTGAAAGAATATCATGCCATCGACTTTGAGGATATGATCAATGACTCTGCCCGTATTCTAAGAGAAGAGGAAGTTCAAGGCAAGACACTTGATTTCAAATACATCATTGTCGATGAATATCAGGACATTTCACGTCAGCGTTTCAACCTTACAAAAGAATTGTGCAAGTTATGCAACGCAAAGGTTATAGCCGTTGGTGACGATTGGCAATCGATTTACGCCTACGCAGGTTCAGACATTACATTGTTTACCGACTTCAAGAAAACTTTTGGATATGGTTTGGAGTTGTGCATCACAAAGACTTATCGCAATGCACAGGAAGTAATTGATATTGCCGGAGGTTTTGTGCAGAAGAACATGAGCCAGATACGCAAGGCTCTCATTTCTCCAAAGCATATAGAGCACCCCATCGTCATCAAGACCTACACGGAAGAGGTTGACCGAAAGGAATACAAAGGGAAGGGAGGCAAATACTTCCTTGTTGGCAAGTGTGTGGAAGAGATAATGGATGGCTTGATTTCCAAATACAAACATCCGAAGATTCTGCTTCTTGGGAGGTATGGCTTTGACGGATACAATCTCACAAAATCTGCCGACTTCATTTATGACGATAAGACAGGTTCTGTCAGGTCAAAGAAATACAATGCCGACTACTTTGACTTCATGACTGTGCATCGGGCAAAAGGACTTGGCTACGATCATGTGATAATCATTAATGCAAGAAATGAGACTTACGGATTCCCGTCTCAGGTACAGGAAGACCCTGTGCTGAAATACGTCGTAAAGGACGATCATTCTTATGATTATGCTGAAGAACGTCGTTTGTTCTATGTAGCCTTGACAAGAACAAAGAACAGAGTCTACATCATCACCCCTCAGCAACATCCATCCGAATTTGTGCTTGAGTTGATTCGTGATTATTCACAAGTAGAAGTATTTGGTAAAATTGACAAAGAATCGCAGGAAAAGACATTAGACAAGAGATGTCCTGTATGTGGCTATCCTCTGCAATTGCGTTACAAGAAAGCTTATGGTCTTAAATTGTGGATTTGTACGAATGAGCCCGAGATTTGTGATTTCATGACTAATAATCTCGCTGGTGATGAGATGACGATAATGAAATGTGATAAATGTAAAGACGGGTATCTCATTGTTAAGGATGGTCGTGGTAGCGGTCCTTTCTTAGGATGCACGAACTATAAGCCTGACAAGACAGGATGTAATAATTACGTCACAAAGGATTTCTATTTACGAAAATATAAAGGACAGAAATAAAACGTACAGAATATGATAAATGTAGAAAAACTTAACTCCACCAAGACATGGATAGAAAAACTTGCAAACGGTATCAATCCATTGAATGATGAACTTGTTAAAGATGATGATCTTATCAACAATGTTCACATCTCTCGTTGCTTGTTTTATGTGTCTGAACTGTTGGACGAGATAAAGGAACGGACATCTGTTATAAAAAGAGGCAGACAAGCATTTTTCCTTTCAGCTAAAGATGCTGTCAATATTCCTATTTCGAAACCTAATGGTATTGCTAACTTTGTCCGTATAGTAAATGGTTATATTCCAGAGGGAATGAAACCGTTATCTGCTGTACAGGTAATAAAATGGCTTCGTAATGAAGGGTTAATGCAAGAAATTCTAAAAGAAGATGGTCACAAAACAAATATACCAACAGAAAAGGGCAACAGATTGGGAATAACGACAGAAGTTCAGATGAATTTGGAGGGGAGAGAGTATCAAAGAGTTGTGTATAGCGTTGATGCCCAAAGATTTATGCTGAACAATATTGAGCCGATAGGCAGCGCATCCTGAATGTTTTCACGGTCAATAACTGTCGAGCCCCCCTCACTTTAGAATATAACGTTTATCGTTGTTTCTTCTTTCCTATTTGTTGTTTGCGGATACTGCTGTACGGTAAACAATATGTTTTCACATCCAACAACAGTCCAATTCTTACCAATATTTTGTAAATTGGAAAGAATTGGATGCGAAGTGTTACCCATAAGTTATATCATCGGAATAGCAAAGAGTCTAACCCCTCTCCTTTTATATAAGCTCTTTTCACCTTGTTTAATGCAATCTCTGTTATGATCTTTTTTTTCAGCAAACCAAGGATGTCGCTTTTTGCCGTGGTTGGGCTAATTCCGAATTTTATCTGCAAATCTTTTATTGTTATTAAGGCTGTTGGGTCATCTGCATATATTTTAATGATTTGTGCTTGACGTTCATTGAAATCACCCATGCGCAGAAAAACACTTGCAGCCTTTTTCTCATCTTGTTTTCTCTTAATATAGTCTTGTAATTGTTTGAAGGATTGTTCCAACACTCTTAGGTTATATGAAACAAAGTACCCAATATCCATGCCGTCAGTCTCAGTGTATAGGAATGCCTTTTCGTAAGATCTTTTAGATTTGGCAATAACCCTTGAAATGGAGAGATATTCAGTCAACCAGTATCCTTGGCTTAGCATGTACCAATAAAACATAGCTCTGGCAGTACGTCCATTACCATCGGAAAATGGGTGAACATAAGATATCATGAAATGAATGATTATTCCACGGATGATAGGATGAATGAATTGTTTGCTGTTTCTTTCATTGAAAAATTCACAGAGGTCATCTACAAACCGAGGGATTTCTTCATAAGAAGGTGGAGTATGGACAGTCTCGTGAGTGATGCCGTTCTCTACCACAACGTCATTGTTGTTTCTGAAGCGTCCTGCATCATCTGGATTCTGCATGGTTTTTTCTGTCATTAGCCGATGTACCTGCAGTAACAACTCTTTGGACAAAGGTTTATCTTTATGGGCAACAATAAATCGAATGGTTTGATAGTTATTGTGAATCATTTGCTGGGACTTGTCTCTTGGAGTCATTTTCTTCTTAAGCATCTCCTTGGCAACCTTTCTTGTTGTTGCAGCCCCTTCCATTTGACTGGAATATATGGCTTCTTCCATTAATGAGCTAACAAGATATTGCTCCTTGTTATTTTGATCGATAGTTGAGTCGGCTCCCCAGCTTCCTCCCCAGAACATGTCAAATTCATGACACATTTTCTGCATCACATTAGTCAAACTCAAATTCACATCGTATTTTTCCCAGACTTTCATCGAGTTTTTTAATCTGGAGGCTTTGACAAAGGTCCACAGTTGCGTAGGTGTATATCCTACAGGGCACTTTTTGTGTTTAACACTATCCCAATAATCGAAGGAGTCGTTGATTCTTTCCACGATATCTTCAATTTGTCTATCTTGAGGAGATATTATAGCTTTAAATAATTCTCCCTCGTTTATTTCTGGAGCTCTTTCAATTACCATAGATATTGGAGTTTTGGGCAAAGTTATCCAATTCTTTCCAGTTTTGCAAGTATTGGAAAGAATTTGACAGTCTTTGTTGGTGTATTTTAACATTTTAGCTTGTATTCAGGCATCTTCAAAGAATATTTATTTACATTGCAGTCCACCATGATATACAGTCTCTGTATACCTGTATCCGGTCAATAAAATTCAAAAAAAAGCGGACATCGTTTTGTCGTTCGCTTTTTTTTTATTACTTTTGCATCAAAGTAACCATAATATCACTAAACTAAAAACAATAAACCTTAAAACTATGGGATTGGTAGAACAGATCATCGCACGCGCTAAGGCAAACAAGCAGCGCATCGTGCTCCCGGAGGCAGACGAGGAACGTACTCTCGTGGCTGCTGACCAGGTATTGGAGCAGGGTATTGCAGACCTTATCCTCATCGGCAACCCTGCCAAGGTGCAGGCTCTCGTTGAGAAGAACGGACTGAAGAACATCGGTAAGGCAACATTCATCGACCCGGAAAACTATGAGAAGTCCGAGGAGATGGCACAGCTCCTCCAGAAGCTCCGCGAGAAGAAGGGCATGACAATCGAGCAGGCGCGCGAACTTGTAAAGAATCCGCTGTACCTCGGATGTATGATTATCAAGACAGAAGGTGCTGACGGACAGATTTCCGGCGCGCTCTCGACGACAGGAGACACTCTGCGCCCTGCGCTCCAGATTATCAAGACTGCTCCTGGCATCACCTGCGTATCGGGCGCAATGCTCATGATTACTGAGACTCCGCAGTATGGAGAGAACGGCGTGATGGTCTTCGCTGACGTTGCCGTGACACCTATGCCTGATGCTAACCAGCTCGGACAGATTGCTGTCTGCACAGCACAGACAGCACGCTCGGTGGCTGGCTTCGCTGAGCCACGTGTGGCAATGTGCTCTTTCTCTACAAAGGGAAGTGCGAAGCATGAGGTAGTGGACAAGGTAGTTGAGGCAACAAAGGTAGCTAAGGAGCTTGATCCGACACTGAAGATTGACGGCGAGCTGCAGGCTGACGCCGCCCTCGTGCCTGCCGTAGGAGAGAAGAAGGCTCCGGGCTCAGACATCGCAGGACATGCCAATGTGCTCGTATTCCCTAACCTCGAGGTAGGAAATATCGGCTATAAGCTCGTGCAGCGTCTCGGCAATGCCGTGGCTCTCGGACCTATCCTCCAGGGTATAGCACGCCCGGTGAACGACCTTTCACGCGGTTGCTCTGTAGAGGATATCGTGAACCTTGTGGCTATCACAGCTTGCCAGGCAATGGACGCTAAGAAATAAGATTGTTGTTAGGTCGTTTGGCTGTTTAGTAGTTAGGTCGTTTGGACTTCGCTCGAAGTTCCTTCCGCTTGGCTCTGCTCTCGCTTGACCGGGAATTTAGTTGTTTGGTCGTTTGATTATTAGATTATCTATTACGGCTATATCGGCTATCCAGGCTATCACCCAGACCACTAAACCACCAAAAACCTAAAACCTAAAACCAAAAACCAATGAAAATCCTTGTATTGAACTGCGGTTCATCTTCAATAAAATACCAGCTCTTCGAGATGGAGACAAAGACTGTCCTTGCAAAGGGCGGTATAGAGAAAATAGGCCTTCCGGGCGCATTCATCAAGTTCAATGCCGCTGACGGCAGCAAGAAAGTCATCGAGCAGGAGATACCTGAGCACACTGTGGGCGTAGAACTGATATTCAAGGTGCTCACAGACCCTGTAGACGGCGCGCTGAAGTCTCTTGACGAGCTTGATGCAGTAGGCCACCGCATGGTGCACGGCGGCGAGAAATTCGCAAAGTCTGTAATCCTCGACGAGGAGGTGCTGAAGGCTTTCGAGGCTTGCAACGACCTCGCTCCTCTCCATAACCCTGCCAATCTTAAGGGCGTGGCAGCCGTTACTGCTCTCCTCCCGGAGATTCCTCAGGTAGGCGTGTTCGACACAGCTTTCCATCAGACCATGCCGGCAAAGGCTTACATGTATGCCATCCCTTACGACATGTATGAGAAGTATGCTGTGCGCCGTTACGGTTTCCATGGCACATCACACCGCTATGTCTCTGCCCGCGCCCTTGAATATCTCGGCATGAAGGCTGAGGGGACAAAGGTGATTACAGCCCATATAGGCAACGGCGGTTCTCTTGCTGCTGTCAAGGACGGCAAGTGTCAGGACACATCCATGGGTCTCACACCGCTGGAGGGCGTCATGATGGGCACACGTTCTGGCGACATCGACGGCGGTGCTGTATCTTTCATAATGAAGAAAGAGGGACTTGACGCTGACGGCATCTCCAACTACCTCAACAAAAAGTCTGGCCTTGCAGGCATCTCCTGCAAGTCAAGCGACATGCGCGAGGTGTTCCAGGGCAGCGTAGACGGCGACCCTAAGTGCCAGCTTGCTATAGATATGTACACATACCGTATAAAGAAATACATCGGCGCGTATGCTGCCGCTCTCGGCGGATGCGATGTCCTTGTGTTCACTGCCGGTGTCTGCGAGAACCAGTCGGACATCCGCGAGATGGTATGTAAGGACATGGAGTGGATGGGCATCAAGCTCGATGTGGAGAAGAATGCCACAATCCATGGCGAGGAGGCTGTCATCTCCGCACCGGATTCCAAGGTCAAGGTCGTTGTCATTCCTACAGACGAGGAACTGATGATTGCCACAGACACTATGGAGCTCGTTTCCAAGTAGACAGACAGGCATCAAGACATATTTCAAGCCATGGCGGTATGATGCATCGCCTCGTGTTCGTGGCTTGATGAAAACAATAAAGGAGCGTTTCCACTTTTGGGAAATGCTCCTTTATTTGTTTGCGGTTATTTGGTCAGTTTACGGTTATAGGTAACAACCAAACCAAAAAGCACCAACCTCATAACCGTACAACCGCATAACCTCATAACCGTACAACCATACCCAACACTAAAACCCACCAAACCATGACAACAATCAAAGTCAAGTTTCGTCCTTCCACAGTCGAAGGCAATGAAGGCACAGTATATTATCATCTTATCCATCGGCGGGCCATGCGCTGGATAGGTACAGATTATCATATATTCCCGTCCGAATGGGATAGCAGGCATTCTTCTGTGCGCATCACGGGAGACAGCCGACGCATGGCGTATCTCCAGCTTATACAGGCTAAGATACGCTGGGAAATGAGGCGGATGAAGATTGTAATATTGGAGAAAGAGGCTTGTGCTGCCGATTGCGACATAGACGAACTCATGGAGGCGCTAATGCTGTTGTCTCCATGTGTCAGTGTCTTCTGCTTTATAAAGTCGCAGATAGAAATGAAAGAGCGGATGAACCGCCTGGGGACTGCCAAGACATACCGTGACGCTTTCAGGAAATTCCGCGCCTTCCGCAATGGCGATGACCTCGCCTTTGAATCCTTGACGACAGACGTCGTGGAGGGCTATGAGGCTTGGCTGGCAGGGCAAGGCCTGAAGCAGAATACGATGGCCTTCTATCTCCGCACTCTCCGTACCTTGTACCACAAGGCAGGGGAGAAGGGAGTGGCGGAGGAGCGCGACATCTTCCGCCATGTCAGAACGGCGAGTGTGACTACTGTCAAGCGTGCTGTCTCCCTTGAATGTATCCGCAACATCGAAAGACTGGAGCTGCGTGAAGGATCGCCGCTTGCCTTTGCGCGTGACATGTTCATGTTCAGTCTCTATATGCGTGGCATGGCGTTTGTAGACATGGCATTCCTGAAGAAGAGCGATATAAGGCACGGCGTATTGTCGTACAGTCGCCGCAAGACCAACCATAGCCTGACGATAGAGTGGGAGAGGCCTCTGCAGAAGATAGTGGATACTTATGCCTCAAAGACCGAAGGTTCGCCGTATCTCCTTCCCGTCATCATGAGAGAAGACGGCAATGAGTACAGGCGTTATAAGCAAGTGCAGCAGAATGTCAACCGCAACCTTAACAAGATAGGCGAGATGCTGGGACTGAAAATGCCGCTGACCATCTATGTCGCGCGCCATTCATGGGCAAGCGTAGCCCTGCGCATGAACATCCCGCTTGCGACGATAAGCGAAGGTATGGGGCATAACTCGTACAAGACCACGCAGATATATCTTGAGTCGATAGGCACGGGTACTGTAAATCAGGCAAACAGGAAAATAATGCAGGCGATATTGAAGTAGGGGACGGTTTCCAAGGGGGGACGGTTCTCTCGGTCAAGCGGTTTTACGATCAGGAGACTATTGCAACTGGTCTGTCTAACTGTATTTTGCATCCCACTACAAGAGTAGGGATATACCGTGGTGCGTCCGCCGTGTATGAAACGCACATAAAGGGACGCGATAAAATGTGGTGGTCTATGATTGTCCGATTTCTATCCGCTTAATCTGCGTACAGTAAATAGATGATGGTTGAGATGTCACGCAGATTATGCTGATTCAGCAGATGCTTTTTCATTCAAATATCCTACCTCTTACAAGAAGAAAGGCACTTGGTTGCAAAGAGAAGAGAATCAGCTGTTTACAAGTATTGCAAACAGTCAGTTTGCTAAACATTTTCAGATGAATATTAAAAAAAACAGAAAAAAGCTATATTTTTTTATTATAATTTCAAAATAAATCACTAACTTTGCAGCCAAGTGCCTTTCTTCTTGTAAGATGGCATGAAAGAATGTCGGTATTTTAACATTTTCGTTAAGCCAAGATGTGTATTGTGAAGTAGGTTTCACATTATATTATTTATGGTAGAAGATTGCATTGCATGCAATTTGGAGAATTGTAGTAATTTCTATTTATATATATGGAAATGGAAGAAGAGAAAGTGTTGAACAGGCATTGCCAGTCATTAAGTATGGTCATTGCCGCGGACATAAAGTAGATAAGGATTTATGAAACTGGATAGTACGGATTCTTGCTCTACCGCCATAGGACATGGACGTTTGCCCCATGGTATTTTTGTTTCTGAGCCAGGCGTGAAGACTGGTGCAGAGGTGAAGGTGTATACTCATGCCAATGCTGCCAATACGGATAGCATTGCAAGGAAATATACAGAGACAAAGCCCTCGTGGTCGTACCTTTTTGTACATCACCTCAAGGTAAAAAGTATTTCTGCCGCGTTGGAAAGGGACGGCCAGACCTTCTTTATCCACAAGACCATACGTTATTTCCGTAGAAGAGAGAAATCCAAGAGTGTTCAGCACAAGGAAATGCCTACTGTCAGCGGACTGATATTCCTGCAAGGCAATCCTGCAGAGCTGCAGGGCTATCTTGACAGGACATTCCCCGGACGCTATCTCTGCAAGAACTGCAGCACAGGAAAGGTCGCCGTCATCCCAGACAGCAGGATGCGCCCTTTCATGGGACTCTCGGAGACCGACCCGGACAGAATCCGTTTCCTGCTCCATCCGTTCCGTTATTATGCGCAGAACCGTATTCTGCTCCGTATAACCTCAGGAGACCTTGAAGGTCTCGAAGGCTATGTCATACGCATAGACCGCGACCGCCGCCTTGTGATGGATGTCGGCGGCATGACCGTCGCTATCTCGGGAGTCCATGCCGAGCGGTTTGAAGTGGTTCAGGATGTCGCCGATATGCAGTCCAGTGAGGCAGGAGGGCTATGCAGACGCAATCTGCAGGAACGTCAGGCACTCATCGACCGCTGGTTTCATCCCGTGAAGACCGTGCAGGATGTCGCCGTGCAGGTGGAGAATATCGACATCCTCAAGACACGCATCCTCTCTGAACTGGCAAAAGGCTCTATCTCCCTACGCGAAGCCCTCGGCACATTCTTCTTCATCATAGAAGAGATAGGCTATTACTATGCGCCCTCTCCGGGCGATACCAGCAATCGCCTTTCCCCGATATTCAGGGCAGGATCCGACATCATCCGCGAGATAGACGCCATCATCGCCACCCCGTCCCTTGATGCCGATACCCGCACTGGCTTTGAGGCCGACCGTGAGCAGCTTATGCTCAGCTACGGATACATGTTTGAATATGGGAAACAGTAAAGCCACAATATTGATGATGCTGTAACACCACTGGTCTAAGTTGTTTGTTTGTATCAGAGACCGCCATGATAAATGCATAGCAGCCATAGAGACAGAGTTCTTCTTCTCTTGCAGGAATAAAACGCAAACTTATAGGTTTGAATAAATATTGACAAGCACAGTCAAGAATGTTTTTTTTATATTAATATCGTTTTTTAGCTTAGTAAATATAATGTTTATGACCCAATCAAGTGGTTTTATAGATTTGAAACGTGATCTTGAAAGAGGTAAGCAGATAGTGTTGTTTGTCGGTACTGGTGTAAAT
>JAIDEM010000032.1 GCA_029054825.1 Prevotella sp.
AACCCATACCGCGCAATGACAAAGACAACGCATATACTGGCGGACAACCATATTGCAAAGACAAACCCAGAACTCGTCTTCCAGTATGACGGTCTTCTCCTGCTCAACCCTGCATACAAGAAAAACCGTGACTATATCTGCAATATCGTGCAGGACATAATAACGCGTTACGATGTCGACGGCCTGCACATAGACGATTATTTCTATCCCTACCCTGCCCCAGGCCAACAGATACCTGATGCCACCGATTTCCAGAGCAACAGCAACGGCATAACCGATATACGCGACTGGAGAAGATACAACGTAGACCTATTCGTACAACAGCTCTCAAGGACAATACGCGAGACGAAGCCATGGGTAAAGTTCGGCATTTCTCCTTTCGGCATATACAGGAACAAGAAGTCTGACCCAAAGAACGGTTCCGACACCAACGGTCTGCAAAACTATGATGATCTCTATGCCGATGTGCTGAAATGGGTGAACAATGGATGGGTAGACTATTGTGTACCACAGATATACTGGCAGATAGGCCACAAGACTGCCGACTACGAGACCCTCATACACTGGTGGGACAGATACTGCGGAAACCGTCCGCTCTTTATAGGCGAAGATGTCGAGCGCACAGTGAAATTCCCAGACCCTGTCAATCCAGACCAGCATCAGCTCGACGCGAAAATGCGTCTGCATAAGAAACTGAAGAACGTCAACGGACATGTCCTCTGGTATGCCAAAGCGGCGGTTGACAATATCGGCAACTACGGCACACTGCTGCGTAATGTATATTGGAACAAACCTGCCCTCATGCCTGAAATGAAGTTCATCACGAAGAAAGCGCCGAAGAAGGTCAAGAGCCTGAAGCCTGTCTGGACGGCAGACGGCTATATGCTGTTCTGGACTGCCCCAAAGCATAATGACTGGAGCACAGAAGCCACAAAGTATGTTGTCTATGCATTCAAGAAAGGGGAGAAGGTAAACACGGACGATGCTTCGCATATAATTGCCATTACAAGCAATACATTCATTCGGCTAAACTACACCAACGGAAAAGACAAATACACATTTATCGTAACGCCACTCAACCGCATCCATAACGAGGGTAAGGCGGCGAAAAGAAACATAAAGTTGTAAGGTGCGGTTTATACGGTCATGCGATTTGACGGTTATACAGAGATTACAATTCCTGTCACCGACAAACCCACAACAAGAAACGTAAAACAGCATAACCGTACATAACCGTAAAACAGCATAACCACATAACAGTAAAAAATGAAAAGAACCGCATTACTCCTTACCATCTGCATGTTCATTCCTGCCATCGTGCATGCAAAGAAAGAGACAGTCACACTACACATCATCGAGACATCAGATGTGCACGGCTGCTTCTTCCCTTGGGATTTCATCAACAAACAACCCATGAAGGGAACCCTCGCAAGACTGTCTACCTACGTCAGCAATGTACGCAGGGAGAATCCCAACGGAGTCATCCTGCTCGAAAACGGAGATATCCTGCAAGGACAGCCGATAAACTATTTCTACAACTACATAAACACGGAAAAGACAAACATCGCCGCACAGTGTATCAACTACCTGAAATACGATGCACAAAACTGGGGTAACCATGATACCGAGACTGGACATCCCTGCTACGACAAATGGGGCAAGGAAGTTAACGCGCCCGTACTCGGAGCAAATGTAATAGACCGCAAAACTGGCAAACCATATCTGAAGCCGTATACCGTCATTGAGCGTCAGGGCATACGCGTGGCCGTCATAGGCATGATTACCCCTGCTATCCCCAATTGGCTGACGGAAGACCTTTGGTCTGGTCTTGAATTCCAGGATATGGTCGCTTGTGCAAGACAGTGGGTGGAGACTGTAAAGAAGAAAGAGAAGCCCGACCTCATCATTGGCCTGTTCCATGCAGGTCTCAACGGTGGCATAAGCACTGCCGGATATGAGGAAGATGCATCGGAGCGTGTGGCAAAGGAAGTGCCAGGCTTTGACGCTATCCTCTTCGGACACGACCACAGGGTTTACAACGGCAGGGTGCTCAATACTGAGAACAAGGAAGTCGTGCTCTGCAATCCTGCAAGCAATGCTCAGAACGTCGTGGATGTCACAGTCACCATCACACGTGACGGCAAGAAGATTGTCTCGAAGACCATCAAGGGCAATATCATAGACATACGTGACATGGACATCGATGCCAGATTCATGAAACACTTTGCAAAAGACATCGAGGAAGTGAAACAGTGGGCAGACAGGAAGATAGGCACGACTGACAAAACCATAACTACACGCGACTGCTTCTTCGGCTCAAGCGCCTTCACAGACCTGGTCCACAACCTCCAGATGAGCATCACGGGAGCCGACATATCGTTCAACGCACCGCTCACATTCAACACAACCCTCGCAAAGGGCGACATCACCGTTGCCGACATGTTCAAGCTGTACAAGTTCGAGAATCAGCTGTACACAATGATGCTCAGCGGAGAAGAGGTAAAGAGACACCTTGAGATGTCATACGACATGTGGGTCAATACCATGACATCACCCGATGACCATATCATGATGCTCGACAATACCTCCACTGACGACAACCAGCGCTCAGGATTCAAGAACATGACATTCAATTTCGACTCTGCTGCCGGCATCATATACACCGTAGACGTCACGAAGCCAGAAGGCCAGAAGGTAAACATTATCAGCATGGCAGACGGCACACCGTTCGATGTGAAGAAGATGTACAAGGTCGCCGTCAACAGCTACCGTGGGAATGGCGGCGGCGAACTCTTGACGCGTGGTGCCGGAATACCGAAGGATAAGCTCGAGGAGCGCATCATCGCACGCACGGAGCACGACCAGCGCTGGTATCTCATGAAGGAGATAGAACGCCTCGGCACCATCAGCCCTGAGCCGAACGGCAACTGGCAGTTTATTCCCGAAGAGTGGACAAAACCAGCCATAGAGCGCGACCGTAGTCTGATATTCGGGGATTAGGAGTTAGTTGTTTAGGCGGTTAGATACAGTTGTAGGTTAGGTGGAGATTGCTATTTCTATCACCGATAATCCCACAACCGCATAAACGTAAGACCGACCGTACAGCCGCACATAGAATCTCACTACAAGTAGGGACATACCGTGGCCCGTTCGCCATGTATAAGACGTATAACATACTGATATACGTTAATTGCAGCAAGGCGTTTCACGCCTCTTGAGGACGTACCACGGTACGTCCCTACAGTTTACTCAATACTCCAACCATAACCCTCGGTACAAAACCGCATAACCGAAAAACCGTACACTATGCCCTACTGGTTCATATTCACCAAGGAAGGCCTCCTGCTTAAGAAAGATAAGGAAGGCCGATATACAGTGCCGTTTCAGGAAGACTGCCCCATATCCCTACAGCCTTGTCACACCGTGCATAACGTCACGCCACCCTACAGTACCAGCAGCATCGATAGCCCCGTCAAGGCTACGCACGTCGACAGCCCCATCCACGACATGGATGGATACGAGATCATAGACCTCCGACAGTCATACCGTCTCCTTCCACACCACCTCTACAAACAGGCAGGCAAGTGCGAGGAGATACTCTACTGGGACCGCCAGACACAGTTCTGCGGAAGCTGCGGTGCACCCATGCACCTCGCTACTGACATTTCCAAGCGGTGCACACAATGCGGCAGGGAAGTGTGGCCCGAACTCGCCACAGCCGTTATCGTACTCATACACAGAGGCAATGAGGTACTCCTCGTAAAGGCACACAATTTCAGACGCGACCACTACGGTCTCGTCGCCGGCTTTGTTGAGACAGGAGAGAGCCTCGAGGAAGCTGTACACCGCGAAGTGAGAGAAGAGACAGGTCTCGAAATCACCCGTCTGCGCTATTTCGGCTCCCAGCCATGGCCCTACCCCTGTGGCCTCATGGTAGGCTTCCACGCCGACTATCTATCGGGAGAAATACACCTGCAGGAAGAAGAGCTGAAGACAGCCGGATGGTTCCGTCGAGACAATATGCCGCCAATCCCCGAAAAGCTATCCATAGCAAGACGACTTATAGACAGCTGGATGACAACACAGAATGAAGAGGAATAATGTCCTGCATCCTTTGGGGTGAGCGAAGATATGCACCTCCGCCTTTTTCCGTTCATCCCAAATACTTGCAGACTGTATCGCAAGGCTTTCTGCAGAATATATGACAAAACAAAACCATTATAAATATCAAGAAAACATGGACATGAATACTGTCAAACATGTACTACTTAAAGGTAATGAAAAATTCCTTGATCACCCAAAGAGTATCGCTCTGTTCGGCAAACTATATTGGCGCAAGTCCAACAAGAAACTCAATGTCGGCGACATTGTCTACCTCTTTATGTCAGGCAAGGGACATTTCCAAATAAGATACAAACTGGAAGTTACCAATACAAGTATTGCAAGGCATGATAAAATATGTTGGCATGTTCCATTTAAGCCTGATGAAGACTGCTTCGAGTTCACTCCATTGTCAGATATGTACGAAGGTGAAGAACTTGGTTATGAACAATTGGAGATGATAGGCATTAGCCGCCATATACAATATTGTATCCTGACAAAAGAACAAACAGTTTATATCGATCAATACTTTTAGTAAAAACAAGTACATATCCGGTAATAGAGATGTTGCAGCATGGCAAAATAAATGGCAAACCGATTTATGAGAATGACCGACAAGAGATTATGCACTATCAGCTATGCTCCTTCTGATTATTATGAGGTATGATTGATGATATTATGACTCCACATATTATTCAGCAGACGGAACAGTTTGTTAATGGCAGCGTAATTCATAGAAGAGTATATCTTCTCCTCTTTTTATCAACAAGACTCTGTCGCTATACAAATTCCATTCTTCCTAACTACAGTAGTCGGAGGATAAAATGGCGATATGGTATGTGCCAATGCACTTTTCATCGCCGATTTCCATATAACAGCTATCAACGATATTGTAGATATCCGAATTCCGCAACCGTGGAAATCGTTATATCTCAATGCTTTCATCTCTGAAATATTCAGGATGTTGCCTGTGAGACATGCATGATGCTCAGGATTCTTTGTTTGTGCGAACATCGGCAAATTGCTCAACAATATGCCCAACAAGACCATTATGGCTTTAACGGTAACCTTCATTTTATTCTGTTTTGGTGATAAGAAGAATTTATAAACATCGATACGTATATGGCTGTTTCTTTTATACACGAGACACGGTTTCCTTAAGAGGTTTGCCATTGCAAAGATAACACTTCTCTGTAAAAATAGATGAACACATTCTGTTATATCTACTTAAATAAGGAAACAGAATCAAACGATACTATCATTATAAAGCAAGTACCTGGATATTGTATATATAAACCTTATTCTTTTTATTGTCCGCATTTCCAATACCACCAAACACTATCCTCTTTATCGGCAAAAAGAATCTGCATGAGTTTTCTAATGCGCTATTTATCATAATATCGAAGATGACATATTAAGAGGTGTCTCGTATACATATATATGGCTGTCATTGACTGTCTTTCATGCGGTTTCATGGGCAAGAAGTGGTAAAAGGTAACCTTTTTGCCCAAGTTTCATGAGCCTTTCATTTGCAGAAGGTAACCTTTTGTCCTGTCAAAGGTCACCTATTGTTGTTTACGCAATATTCGAAATTTACACAAATCACTGATTGCAAGTCCATTAATAAAACATAGATTTTTCTATTTTCCAGCAGTATCCTGTCTCGTTTCGCTTTTACGCGACTATCTGCAGACAGTTTGCACCTTGAGTTTTCTTTTGCAAAAAAATAAAAATGAGACATGGCAGAAAAACTGTCATGTCTCATTTTTATTGTCAACATCTGTCCTGCCATGGACCAGCCATCTGTTTCTTTCTTTTGAGTGACAAGACATTTTACATATATTGACGGTGTTATCTTACCGCAAACTTATATACAGTGTTGCCGACCATTATGATATATGCTCCACGTACAAGATTGTGCAGTGTGCATGTGCCGTTCACGGTCCTGGCTGAGCGGACAAGAGCCCCATCAAGAGTTGCAAGCCTTACGGCAACGTCCTTTGCGACATTCACTGTCACATCGTTGCCGTTTACAGCTATTGAGATGTTGTTGCCATCGGCTGTGACGTTGCTTATGCCTGTCTTGATGTCAATGAGATTGGTATAGAAATATACATTAGGGAACTCTTCGTTTGTAAGCACACACATCACATTGTCTATGGACCTTGTGAATTTCGTGACACCGTTGTCGAGCAGATACTCATCGTCAATAATAAGTTCCTCACCGACAAGATTGCCCTCTGTGTCAAATGTCGGTTTGTCTACAAACCATCTGTAGACGGTCTCCTTGCCGTTTATGACAGCCTCGGAAGACAAGTCGACGGCACCGTCCACGATATCAACCTCAAGCGGAGCCTGGTTGGCACATGTGTACAGGGTGTATGTGTTCAGCGGCAGCGTGCTTGGGCGGAACTTGTTATTGTCAAGATAAAGTACACTCAGGCCTTTCATCTGCGATACATCGATATGGCTGAGCTGGTTGCCGATGAGTGACATCTGGTGCATAGCCGGGAGTTTTGTCAGGTCTATCTCGCTCAGTTGGTTGTTTGCCAAGTCAAGATGCCACAACTGACTGTTGTCGGCTGTGAACGATGTAAGCAGGTTTCTTGCCATCGACAGCATCTGCAGGTTAGAATAGCTGGAGGCATCGAACGATGTGAACTTGTTGTCGGTCAGGTTGAGGTCAAAGATATTTGCATATCTTGTGAGATCAATACTACTGAAATTATTTCCACTCAGGCGCATCTCTCCAAGAGAAGTTGAGTTTGGCCAGACGATATTATCCTCTGTAAGACCAGCATCCTGCACGCCAAAGAGTACCAGATTGTTGAGCTTTGAGGCATCTATCGACGACAGTGAAAGTCCGCCAAGGTTGAATACAGTCAAATCGTTTGTCTCTGAATATGTGTAGACTCTCACCGTAGCCCCTCTGCGTGATGTGACATTGAAGGTCACAGGAGATGTGCCGACCTGGTATTCCGTAAGCTCGGCTTCCGTGCCGTTCCAGTCTATGTACAGAGGAGTGTTCTCTGTGCTTGCGCGCAGGATAAGCGAGCCGGTCTGGTCTGCTGTGGTGACAAACGATGCTATCACGTTTGTAGGCATTGCTGCTGCCTCTATGAGTGTGGTCTTCAGTGTCAGTCCGTCAAACTGGGAATTTGTCATCTCGCAGTATACCTCTGTACCGATGACAGAGGCATTGAAGTGTGCCACACCGTTTTCCTCTGTATAGTCAGAACCTTTCTGCAGAGGTGTGCCGTCTGCCTTTTTCCATACATATACTGTGGCTGCCTCCTCGATATTGTATCTTGACAGGTCACATCCAGGACCTATCTTCGCGATTGTTATATCGTTTTGCGGAGCGAAGGTGTAAGTCTCCAGTCCAGCTATTACAGGCAATGTATTGAAGTCAAGGGCATTGTACTCGCAGTGCAGTTCCTTAAGGCTGATTTCTGACGGCAATACTACTGACGCAATCTTGTTATGTGAAACATCGAGTCGTGTCATCAATGTACAGTAGTTTATGTCTATAGCTTCCAGCATATTATTGGACACATCCAGCGTCAGCATGTAGTCGGCATTCTTCAGGGACAGTTCCGTCAGCTTATTATTGCTCAGGTTCAGGTGATGTATTGTCCTCATGTCATTGAGCGTAACAGATGTCATCTCGTTGTTGCTCAGGTCAATGTCATGCAGCATATTCTTCTGGTATGCATCATTCACGCCGCGTATGTTCAGCGAGGTGAAGTGGTTGCCAGTGAGCACAAGAGATTCAAGTATCCTGTTCCAGCTAAGGTCTATATTGCCGCTGCCGTAAATGCCGGCATTGACAAGACGCAGTGTACGCAGAGAGCGTACGGCAGTCACGTCTATGGAATTGAGCGTGACATTCTCCATATCGAATGCCGTCACAAGTTCACCTTCCGGTACATATACGGTCACGTTTCCATAAGCTACGCCATTGGCGTTCGGTACTGCAGGAGCTGTATCTGAGGTCGCAGTGAACTCCTGTTTGCCTTTTCCGAAATCGACATAGAATTTCTTAGGATTCTGCTCTGTTGCGCCGTATATGCCAAGTCCGAACTTCACGGCTGTACCGTCAGAAGAAGCTGCAGGAGCATTGAAAGTGATTACCTTGTCATCCTGTCCGTAGTCAGCCTCACTCTTCACCATGAACTTATTTGTGCAAAGTGGATAGAAATTGGCGACACTCTCCGGGAATGCGTCATTGGAGTATGCTATATAGACGCTGTCTGATACAGCTTTCAACAAAGTAACCTTACCGTCAGCGTATGTATAATAGTCACTGCTCAGGGCTGTCAGCTCGCTCGGATTTCTATCGTTAGTCTTATACAGTACAGCCGTAGTTATCGTTCCCTCACGCAGCACCTTGTCGCTAAGGTCTATTACAGAACCTACTTTCTGGCTTTTAGCCACAGGCATTTCATTCTGCTTGTAGGCATAATACAGCCAGTTGTCATCAGGTATAGGCAGCGTGGCAAAGGTGAAGTTGTTGTTTCGCAGAGACAGTTTGATAAGATTCTTATTGTTGGTCAGATCGATGGATGTCAGCTTGTTATTGTTTATATACAGGTCTTGCAGAAGAGTGTTATTCTTAACATCAATCTCTGTAAATTCATTACCGCTGGCAAAAAGATACACAAGATTAGGATTGTTGGTTACATCCAGCTTCTCCAGTTTCACATCAGTATTTAAAGAGCCTGACATATGGTCTGCATAGAACTGAGTAAGATAGGTGTTATGGCTCAGATCTATGCTCTTTATCCTTGTCTCACTGATATTGAGGATAGTAAGTTCTGTATTCTTTGTCACGTCAAGAGTCTCCACAGGAGTGCTGTCTATGGATATCTTGCTCAGTTTCGGGCATCCTGTGGGGTCAAGCCTTTTCAGGCCTTCATTGGCCCATGCGTCGAATGTCACAAGACTTGGATAGTCCGACAGGTTGAAGGATTCATCAAGATTTGTAATGCGACCCATGTCAAGTATCATCAGGTTCGGCTTGTTGCCGCCAACAAGCAAAGGCTTTACATTAAATGGGTTGCCGCTTACATTGACAGACTGCAGTTTGCTCTGGCGTGTCAGGTCAAGCTGGGTAAGCTCGTTGTTGCTTATATCAAGTATCTCAAGGTTTGCAAGTTTCTCCAGTTGTACCTCTGTGAGATAACATTCTGATGCAACGAAGACATCAACATTGCCTGCTTCTCCGTAAATCTTGATGATACCTTCAGGCGAGACATTGCATGATATATATGTACCTTCCAGAGAACCGGTCTCCGAATCGAAGTATGCCTGCTTTATTTCAGACTCTATCAATCCATAGCCACAGTCGACATCGATATACCCATCTTCCACACCACCAAGCATAAGCGTTATGGAACCAGCACCGCCGCTCGCTTCATAGACACGTGTCTTGATAACCATGATCGGTTCTTCTTCGGTCTGTGCCTCTGCTGTCAGGGGAAAGCACATAAAGGTTCCCAACAGCATTGCGAACCATAAGAACTTTTCTTTAATCATTTTCATGTTCTTGAATATTTTTTATATATATCTTATTGTATTGCTATCTTCTGCGATGCATGGCCGTTTACGGTAAGTATGTACATGCCTTTAGACAGTGACGACATGTCAACTACGGCCTCATCACCATGCTTCTTGCTCTGCAGCTGTTTATTCCCGGCGAGGTCATATACCACAGCATCAATGTCGGTAGCACCGCCCATGAACACACTGAACATCTTGTTGCCCACAGCAGTTATCAGCATGCGCGGCTTATCGGCTGTGATGCAACCTATGCCTGTTGTACCACGACGTATCACTTCTTTAAGTCCCTCATATGCACTGAACTTGCCAGCTCCGGCCTGTACCGGGTCAGCAGTGAGCACTGCTTCGTCCTTCACAGCAGTCTGTGCAACTATATCCTTCACATCGTTGATTGTCAGAGACGGGTCGGCCTCAAGCCAAAGAGCGATTGAGCCTGCCACATGAGGCGCAGCCATGGAAGTGCCGATTGACCAGCCCCAGTAATTGGAGCGCCCACCTTCGTCAGCCTGTGCTGTCACCGAAGATACTGGTGCATACCCAGACTCAACATAGTATGAGTTGTATGAAGAGATGACGACCGCTCCTGGTGCACATACATGCGGCAGGTTACGGCCGTCTAAAAGAGTGCCGTATGAAGAGAAGGCGGATATTCCGCCATCGCTGATTTCGTATCCTGGATAATAGACTCCACCGTCAAGAGCCGCCCAGTCCTTACGGGTATCATAAGAGCCTACGACAAGGATGCTGTTTCCTGTTGCCATATCATTTATGGTACCATTATACATGCCGTCATCCCAGCCGTCAATGCCGAAATTGGTCATTGAGGAGAACAGTCCGTCACCGAAGCAGTCTACACGCTGGCCTTCCTGTCCTTCGATGATAAAGCCGAGAACATAGTTCCCGTCGGCATTCTTTTCCTCATTGTTTTCTGCAAAATAGTCCAGTATGGCATTGAAGCGGCCGCTGTCCTCATCATAGAGCCAACCTATACCCACATATCCGTTGAAGTAATTGGCAAATATTGGATCTATTATGTCTGTAGCGTCTTGCTGATAACTTGCCGAACTCACCCAATACTGCCCATATCCCGGATTATTGATATCTATGGTCAACGGGAAACGCTGTGCAACTCTTCCACGGCTTTTGTTGTATACTACGGCCTGTATTGTCAATGTTGTCTCATCATTGCTGTACATCTCGATATTGCCATACGACAAGAAGCCATATCCGTACTCTGACATATCCTGACCAAGGATGAAGCTCTGCACTGTGTTGTCTGTGGCAGTGAAGGTCTTGTGAAGTGCAATTTTCCTGTCGCCCTCATTACCTGCAGATACACAGATGATTGCGTTGTCCTGCTTCGCAACTGCATCGAAATACTGGTTTATCATTCCTTTTCCATCATGTGCACCCGTATTGCTTCCCAACGATAGGTTTATCACAGATGGCTTACCTTTATATGCGGCATATTCCAGGATATGATCTACACCGTATGCAATGATTGCGTCATACAGGTCACCACATCCGACTGCAATATCAGAGTTATAAGCCATACCATAATATGGATTTGCCATATCGCTTATGGTCGCACCTGTCAGTCTGTCGCCTGTCGCTACAGTGGTCTTTCCCATATATCCGCCTGCCATTGTTCCGAGTGTATGGCTTCCATGAAAAGTTGTAGCATCGTCGGTCGTAAATGTCGTTATATCCTTTCCACCTACTATCTCGCTTGGATTGTTACTGTAATATTTCTCATCGACTTCTCCGGTAGACATGTTCGGTGTCATTTTTGCGAGCCATGCCACACGTGACTTGCCGTTTTCATCACGGAAATTGATATGGTTTGGGTCGATACCATTGTCGACTATTCCGCATATCACTCCCTTGCCAGTGTAAGCCTGTGGCAGTCCTGTACCAGCGTGTATCATATCCACGCCACTGACAGCACGAGCATTGTCATTCTTCGTCTTCACCTTCCGTGCCAGCTGGAAGCGCTTCACACTCTTCAGTGATGCAATACGCTCTACATCATTGACAGGCACTGATACCCAAGCGAAACCATGGCTGCTGCGCATGACATTAACGCCTTCCGCCGTAAGTTCGTCTGTCGAACATCCATCGGCAAGCTTGACCATTCCAAACACATTTGCCTCCGGCGCAGGTGTTATACCTTTAAGTCTCATGGACTTGGCATTTCCCTTTGTCTCTTGTTTCATTATCAACCTCTGCTGTCGGAGCTGTGCACGACTCACAAGGTCCAAGGCCGATTGTGCTGTCACCGTCATTGCCGTCCCGAACATGAGGGCAAATAAAAAATGTCTTCTCATTGTCTGCTGAATATTATTGTTTTTTCTGTTCTTTTTTAAAGTTTCCGTATTGTAGTGACCTTTACTGGTATACAGGCAACCGGATATCTTTTATAGAATATCCCGTTGCCTGTATACCAGTAAAGGTCTTACTTATATATAGTACGTTTTGTGCATATATCTGTAATCTCCAACCTGCGCAACAACATGTATCCTGCAGGTCCAACAGTCTTTAGCGCTTCACGACTTTCCTACCGTTGACGATGTAAACACCGGCTGGCATCTGCTTCATGTCTGTATCACCAGCCATACGCACTCCCTGCATATTATATACACCTGCATTGCTGAACTTCTCTGCGCCAACAGCATTTATGCCCGTTCCTATAGGAAGGCTGACCGTGATAGCTGTATTCTTGTTTACTGTAATGACAAACGCTCCGTCCTCGCCTGCTTCCAGATCTGTACCATCAACCTTCACACAGACATCATAATCTTCAGCAGGCTTGATGCTTATTTCCGTCTCCTGTAATACACTGTGCTTGCCAACCCAGCCTGCAACATTCATCATTCGGTCCATTGTCACAACCACCTTACTTGCATCGACACCATCTCCTGCACTAAGCTCAGCCTCGTATGTCTCCGGGTCTGAAGCAAGGAACACTTTTACGACATCGCCGTCAACCAGACTGAACTCATAGGTTGTCGCCCCTGTATATAAAGGTTGGACTGTTTCATTATTCTTGTAGACATTAGCATAGCTTGCTCCATACCATGACAGACCGAAAGGATTATCGCCATCATAGAAGTTGATTTCATTATAGCCTGTGGCGACATCAATAGAAGAACGGTCATTGCGCTGGAAATTGAAATAGGTCGCAGCGGCCTCCTTGCTGTCTATGTATACCACAGCCTTGCTGTTACGTTCTATAGCACCCGACTTTACGGTAATTACCATTCCATCGGTCACATTGATCGTGTATGAGTTGCTGTAATCTGCCGAATAGTTGTTTGTGCCGTCCGTTACAGATGTAATATAGCATCCTGATGCAGCTTTTATCTGTATCATGGCATTGGTCTCACTCAACTCTATCTCGTTGTCTCCAGACACCATTGACATTATGTCGTTACTATACGAGTAACCTTTGTAGACTATCACATTATCAGCATTGTCTATATTTATAGTAGCCTTTACTGTCCCGTATTTATGTGCATCGACTGCTATGACCGTCTCTTCTGTCACAACAAAATTGTATTGTCCGTAGAAGTAAACGGAATTACCGTTCACTGTAAATGACGAGAGACTGTAATCACTGGTATTGCCGTAAACAGTCATTTCACTTCCAGCCTTTACAGTAAAGTCTTCATCATTGTAATTATCAACAGACGTTCCGTTTACAGTAACATTTGTAATAAACCCTTTCGCTTCCTCGCTTGTATAAGTGAAGCTAACAGGTATGTCAACATCAGGGAAATTGGCAAAAATCTCCACCTCGTCACCAGTCTTCGGGCTTATACGCCATGTATTGCCTTGTGCGGAAACGACCTCGCCATTGACCTTAACCTGATAAAGTGATGACCCGTAGTTCTTCGGCCCTATGGTAAGCGGAAGCTCTTTGTCTGTCATGAACTTCATGTCGTTCCATCCTGCCTCAAGGTTTATTGTGGAGTAAGTGCCCGAACGCTGTACCATGACATTTGCAGGATCATCTACATATACACGGCAAGCACCATCACGTGCTTCATCGGCATTGACAGATGTCACTGTCCATGTAGCACCTGCATTGTATGAAGAGATATAAAGGTTACACTCTGACATGTTTGACACATATTCTTCACTGTCATCTGCCCCTTCCATACTTTTCACGACCTTTGTGATGAAAGCATTATCCTTGGCCTTGATACTTACCTGCTGGTACTCTTCCACTGTAAACTGGTTGTCGCCAGCCACAATGTTATCTACAGGTGTGTAATTTACGCTGATACTGACACGCGACGGGTCGTCAACGTTTACGGTAATGTTTATGGCATTGGCAGCTATCGATATGCAAGCCAGCAATGCTGTAAAGAAAAGTGAGTATAAATTCCTCATAAGCTTTAAATGATTAACAATATTTTTAGTTGTAATATATTCTCTGCCTGTCAGCTTAAACGTCCGCCATGAATAGACCTGTTGATGTAAAAAGCCATAACATGCCATGCTTTATTCTTAATGAATTATTATAAATTCCTTATTATTTATTGTAAATTGTTGCAAATTTAGCCATTTCTTCTATAAAACGAAAATAAA
>JAIDEM010000033.1 GCA_029054825.1 Prevotella sp.
AAACTGAATTTTAACACACCAACTGAATGCTTTTACAAAAATATTTCGTAATATTGCACTTGCTGGTTGACTCTACAGATTGCTGTCTGAAAACAAAAATGTTTAAAAACCGACGGAAAACTTTGGCATTCCCGACAATAATGATTACCTTTGTATCCCGTATTTATTGTAATTAGTTTTAGGAGAAAGGTATGAAATACGGATTTGACAACGACAAGTACATTACTACCCAAAGTGAGCATATCAAGGAAAGGATTGCCCAGTTTGGAAACAAGCTCTATCTTGAATTAGGCGGAAAGCTTTTCGATGACCACCATGCGTCGCGCGTGCTGCCGGGTTTCCAGCCCGACTCTAAATTGCGTATGCTGCAGCAGCTGAGCGGTTCGGCAGAGATCGTCATCGTGATATCTGCAGAAGACATTGTGAAGAACAAGGTGCGTGCCGACCTCGGCATAACATACGACGAGGATGTGCTCCGTCTTCGTGATGAGTTCCAGAGCCGTGGCTTTGTGGTCGGCTCTGTGGTCATCACACACTACAACGGACAGCGTGCCGCTGACGACTACCGCAGCCGCTTGAAGCGTATGGGTGTGACGTCTTATGTACACCACATCATAGACGGTTATCCGCACAATGTCGACCTTATAGCCTCTGATGAAGGCTTCGGCAAGAACGATTATGTCGAGACATCCCATCCGCTGGTCATCGTCACAGCCCCAGGACCAGGTTCAGGCAAGATGGCGGTGTGTCTCTCTCAGCTGTATAACGAGCACAAGCGCGGAGTCACGGCAGGCTATGCCAAGTTCGAGACCTTCCCGGTCTGGAATCTTCCCCTCAAGCATCCTGTGAACATTGCCTACGAGGCAGCCACCGCCGACCTCAATGATGTCAACATGATCGACCCGTTCCATCTTGAGGCATACGGCAAGACAGCTATCAACTACAACCGCGACATAGAGATATTCCCAGTGCTTAACGCTCTTTTTGAAGGCATCTACGGCGAGAATCCGTACAAGTCACCGACGGATATGGGCGTGAACATGGTGGGCAACTGCATCAGTGACGATGCCGTATGCTGTGAGGCGTCAAAGCAGGAAATAATACGCCGCTACTATGCCGCCCTCAATCTGATGGCCGACGGCAAGGAGGTCGCGGCAGAGGTGCAGAAGATAGCCCTGCTGTTTAAGCAGGCTGGCATCAATTCGGCATACCGCACGACAACTGTCGCGGCAAAGGAAAAGGCGGAACAGACGGGACACACATCGTCTGCAATAGAGTTTGAGGACGGCACAATCATTACCGCAAAGTCGTCGGAGCTTCTGGGATGCTCCGCAGCCCTGTTACTGAACTCCATGAAATACCTTGCTGGTCTTGACAAGGAGGTGAAGCTCATACCGCAGGATCTCATAGAACCGATACAGCATACGAAAGTGACTTACCTGAAAGGGCGTAATCCGCGTCTGCATACCGATGAGGTTCTCGTAGTGCTCTCCGCCCTTACGGCCCGTGACGAACGTTGTCGCCTGGCTCTCGAGCAGTTGCCGAAATTCAATGGTGCACAGGTGCATACCACGGTGATGCTTTCTGAGGTGGACCGCAAGATTTTCAAGAAGCTCGGTGTAGATGTCACTTGCGACCCTGTGAAGAAGAAGTGAATCTCATCGTATGATGTCTGATGTCTGTCGTAGATGGTGGCTGATATCGTGCCGTTACGGTGGCATTCTGTAATATAAATATCCCGACTGATAGTTTGTGGCAAGAACTGTCAGTCGGGATATCTCATTATAAATAAGTGCTATACGTGTTATTGTTAGATAAATTATATAATGAATCTGCAATGCTTTCATACGGTTTCTCCAAGGCTCTGTGTTGGTATATCAGGCAGTATGATGTCAGTTTGTTTTTCCAAGGGTAACCTTTTACAGTGCGAAGTGTTACCTTTTAAGTGGTGAAAGGTCACTTTTTGCCTGATAAAGTGTCACCCTTTGATTTCCGTCACACCAGCCTTCTTGTTTTCAATAGTCTGCCATGCCTTGCGAGAAGATGGACTTTCTCCTGTGTTTGATACACAGAAAGCAATATACAGTCATAAGTCACTCAATATATATATATGCGAGTTGAATCATGTATTATCTTCTAATGAAAGTCAAGGAAAAGTGGAGAAGACGCAGAAAATAAGATGTATTGTGGAGAGTATCGGACAGAGTTACAGCCTGGTTTGAACATCATTAACGGAAAGGCTGTGTTGGTAAAATAGCTAACTATCCTCATGTGCCGGTCTAATGGTCGATTAAGATAAAAGAGCATATTTTTATAATGAAAAAGTATTCCGCTGAAATATGCTCTTTACTGAATGAAAACTGTAGACCGTTCGGACAAGTCTACAACAATGTGGCGGCAAGAAAGCAAGAACTATGACCTGTAGGATATCAGGCTTTTACAGAAATAGAGCATGTCTTTTAGAGGCTTTCCCTCTTCAATGATTGGGTGGTCATAGTTAGCGATGAAAAAGTCTGGTATTGAGTGGGTGTACATGAAACCGCAACTCTTGTAAAAGGAAACAGTCTGAGTGCTGTCTCCTGTACCGACAGTCATGGATGAAAATCTGTTGCAATATATTCTGCACAGATGTTCTATCATCTCCCTGCCGTGGCCGTTTCTCTGATATTCCAGTGCCACAGCAATGTTTTTCAGTTCACATACACCATTTCTTTCCTCCGTTACGACGGCAATGCCAATAGCCTTTTTGTTGTCATTGCGCATTACAAACACATCTCCTCTGTCCAAATAGCGGTCAATCATTGATTCCTGCTCGTCTCCGAGCAAGAGCAGCTCCATGTGTCGTCTCTTGTCTGTCTGTATCTTTTCTATTTTCATATTGTCGCTTTGGTGATTATTATAATTATGGGTATACCGGTGATATGACACTTTGTATTTCATGAATTGTTTTATATGCTACACAGAAGTCTCTGATGGTGGAAAGGTATCAGTTGTGGTTCTGTAGTCAGGCCTTTAATTATAGGTCTGATTGTATAAGGAAAGCCACCAGACTATATAGTAATAATCATACAGTCTGGTGGCTTTGTCATGTGTCGTTTCGAATATTGTATGTGGTATTTATACCATAGAGTATACAATATCCATAATGCTTTTGCCGAGGTTGTCAGCTTCCTCCATCGAGTGAGCTTCTGAATATACACGTATGATAGGCTCGGTATTAGACTTGCGGAGGTGTACCCACTTGTCAGGGAAATCGAGTTTCACACCGTCAATGTCATTGACCTGCACGTCCTTCTCGCAGGAATATTTCTCCTTTACTTGCATGAGAATAGCATCAACATCTGTGTCTGGAGTGAGGTCTATGCGGTTTTTCGCAATGAAATATTCCGGGAATGTAGCGCGCAGTGCACTTGCAGAAATGCCTTTATGTGCCAGAGATGACAGGAACAGTCCTATTCCTGTCAAGGCATCGCGACCATAATGACTGTCTGGATATATCACTCCGCCATTGCCTTCGCCACCGATTACGGCACCGACCTCTTTCATTTTTGTTGTGACATTGACCTCACCTACAGCAGCAGCGGTATATGTTCCGCCATGAGCTTCTGTCACATCGCGCAATGCACGGGTAGAAGAGAGGTTGGAAACTGTATTGAGTGCCGGCAGTGGCGTGCCTTCCTCTTTTGCGTTTTTCTCCATCTCGGAGAGGATGTATTCGGCAACGGAAACGAGAGTATATTCTTCTCCGAACATCTTTCCGTCTTCGCAGATGAAGGCAAGGCGGTCAACATCAGGGTCGACAACAATGCCAAGGTTGTATTTACCTGTTTTCATCTCGTCCATGATACCTGTGAGATTCTTCTCCAATGGCTCTGGATTATGTTGGAAATCACCGTTTGCCTCTTGATTGAGGAATGTATATTCCACACCGAGACGGTCAAGGAGTTTAGGCAGGATAATACCTCCTACAGAGTTGATGGAGTCTACGCAGACACGGAATTTTGCGCTCTTTATTGCCTCGACATCAACAAGTTTGAGGTCAAGTACGCTCTGTATATGCCGTTCATCAAAGTTCTCTTCTGTATATTTTCCAAGGCTGTCGACATCAGCATAGTCAAACGCTTCAGCTTCAGCTATGGCGAGCACCTCATTTCCTTCCTTTGCATTAAGAAATTCGCCCTGATGGTTGAGGAGCTTCAGTGCGTTCCAGTGGCGTGGGTTATGTGATGCAGTGATTATAATGCCGCCGTCGGCCTGTGCCATAGTCACGGCAAGTTCTGTAGTAGGTGTTGACGCGAGACCGATGTTCACGACATCAAAGCCCATACCCATGAGAGTGCCGCATACAATGTTCTTGACCATTTCGCCTGATATGCGTGCATCTCTTCCCACGACAATCCTGTTAGAAGGTGTATAGCCTTCCTCTTCTTGTGTAGCTTTTCGTATGAGAGTGGCGTATGCAGATGTGAATTTTACGATGTCAAGAGGGTTAAGTGTGTCTCCTGCCTGTCCGCCGATTGTACCGCGGATGCCGGAAATTGATTTTATCAATGACATATTGTATCTGTGTGATATTGGTTAATCTTTCTTTTGATAGGTTATCTCGTAGAAGCATGGATACACATTTGCCGATGCATACTGCTGTCCTTGTGTGGAAGGTACGATGAGACGTACTTTTGCTATCTCACCGTCTTCTGTAGAC
>JAIDEM010000034.1 GCA_029054825.1 Prevotella sp.
TGTTTGTTCTTTCGAACCGCAAAATTATAAAAATTTGTTGAAAGATTTGCCTTGTCTGTTGAAAGATAATCAAAAATTATGATTTTTTTGCTAAACAGTTGATTTTAACCGATGTTTCATTATACGGTTGGTATCTTGCGGCATGTTATTTCAATCTTATTCCCATTCTTGCTTCTGCAACATTTACGACATAGTCTCCGAGCTTCTCACACTCCGTGATGATGTCCATATATATGGTTCCGATGCCATATGCATATTTCTGTTCGTTTATGTCTGTTATGTTCTGGTTCTTGAGCTGGTTGCGGAAATTATTGATTTCTGTCTCTATGTTGATGACCTTGTTCATGTCACGTGTCTCGCTGTTTCCTGCAAGTGTGATATTCATCTCCGACAGTGCATTGTCCGACAGGGTCATCATGTGGCAGATATTGCTATATTGCTCTTCTGTGAAATTATCCTTTGACTGCTGCTTGCGGTTTATTGTCCGTGCTATATTGTAACATGAATCTCCTATTGATTCTATCTCGGATATCTCTCTGAGCATGGCCCTAATCTTAGCCTTTGTATAATCGGATAGGCGTTCAGACGATACATTGTTCAGATATTCGGCAATCTCAAGTTCAATATTATCCGATATGGATTCATATTTCTCTATACGGCTGAATTTCTTTGCAAAAGCTTTCTCTTCCTTCTCGTCAAGCAGATGCCTTACGAGGGAAAACATCTTCTGAATCCTCCTTGCAAATGAGCGTATCTCTTTTTCTGCCTCCAATACGGAAAGTTCTGGAGTCTGCATCAGTCCGGCACTTATGAAGTTGAGTTTGAAGTCATCCTCTTCTTCCCCTCTGGCCTTGCTTATGACATGACACACAAACCTCTCTATCTGTGGGATGAACCATATCAGCACCATGGTGTTGATTACATTGAATGCTGTATGGAATGTGGCAAGTACAAAAGGCAGTTTAATGGCGTCGGCAACTGTCGCTCCGGCTGTAGGGTAACCTACTGTAGAACAGATTACATCTATGAAGGGTCTGAATACGCAGAGAACCCATACCACACCGAAGATATTGAAGAACATGTGTGCGAAAGCTGCGCGTCGTGCCTGTATGTTGGCTGTGAGAGCCGCGACGTTTGATGTAACAGTCGTGCCGATGTTCTCTCCCATGACGAGGGCTATTCCGAGATATATAGGCAATACGCCTGCAGAACAGAGTGTCATCGTTATCGCCATGACCGCAGCCGATGACTGAACACACACAGTAAGGATGCCTCCGATGATGAGGAATACGAAATACGAAATGTAATTGTCGTCAAAAGACTCGAAGAAATGCATGACAACAGGTATGTTCTCAAGATGCATTCCGGCTCCCGTCTCTTTCAGGGTTCCAAGACCAAGAAGCAGGAAACTTATGCCGAAAAGGAAGTCTCCTATAGACTTGCGTCTCTTGCTGTAAATAAGGATGATGGCGATGAAAAAGGCAGGCCATACAAAATCTGTGATATTGAAAGAAAAGCCGGCAGACATTATCCATGCAGTAAATGTTGTGCCGATGTTGGCTCCCATGATGATTGATATCGCCTGTGCGAGCGTGAGGAGACCAGCGTTTACAAAGGAGACCGTCATCACAGTGGTCGCTGTGGACGACTGTACGGATGCTGTAATCAACGCACCTGTCAGTGTTCCGGTAAACCTGTTTGTCGTCATTGCCTGCAGGACGTGGCGAAGTTGCGAACCTGCCATTTTCTGAAGGCTCTCGCTCATGGATTTCATACCATACATAAGGAGGGCGAGCGAGCCTGCCAATTTAAGGAAAAACCAAATGGACATGTATAAGAACTAATGTTATAGAATTGAAATTTTAGGCAAAGTTAGTAATTTTTTCTGAAATAAAATCTAAGTTTTTTCACTTTTCTTTGCTGTGTGGAATATTATTTGTAATTTTGCAAAAACACTTGTGCTCCAAAGACTCGGGTATTTGGAACAGGAAAACATAATAAATCCTAACATATGAAACAGACAAAGATTGTTGCCTCAGTGAGTGACCGCCGTTGCTCGGTGGAGTTTATCCGTGCCCTTTACGAGGCGGGAGTGAACGTTATCAGAATGAACACCGCCCATGCTACTCCTGACGGCCTACGTGAAATTATCAGAAATACAAGGGCTGTTTCTCTTGACCTCGGCATACTTATTGATACCAAGGGACCGGAAGTACGCTCTACAGGTGTCGAAGAGCCTATATCTTATACTACAGGAGAGGAAGTGACAATCGTTGGCTGTCCGGGGAAGCAGACGTCACACGATGTGATATGTCTGTCTTATCCGGATATAGCGACTGATGTGAAAGTAGGTGACGACATCCTTTTCGATGACGGCGAGCTTGATATGAAGGTGCTGTCCATAGACGGTAACGAGATACATGTGAAGGTCATGAATGACGGTAAACTGGGCGCAAACAAGAGCGTGAATGTGCCAGGCGAGCATATTGACCTCCCGGCACTTACCGATAAGGATAGGAAAAACATCCTTCTCGCGATAGAAGAAGACATAGATTTCATTGCACACTCCTTTGTCCGCAGCGCCGCAGATGTAAAGGCAGTCCAGGATATCCTTGACGCTCACGGCTCCAATATAAAGATTATCTCAAAGATTGAGAATCAGGAGGGTGTGGAC